>JASLES010000428.1 GCA_030151005.1 Silvimonas sp. | reverse complement strand
CTGTTTCCTTCGCGCAGTGATGCGCTCAAGCCAGACCGGAGTACTCATGGATACTTTGCAATGCGGCCGTTTTACCCTGAGCCTGAATCGGCCTCTCGTCATGGGTATTCTCAATGTCACACCGGATTCATTTTCGGATGGTGGCAATTTTGATACGGCCTCCAAAGCCGTTGCGCATGCTGAAGCCATGGTAAAAAACGGCGCTGACATTATCGATATTGGTGGCGAATCGACCCGCCCCGGCGCTGAAGCGGTCAGCATCGAGGACGAGATCGCACGCGTGGTACCCGTCATTGCTGCACTTAAATCTCTGAATGTGCCGCTCTCCATTGATACACGACGCCCGGCGGTCATGCTGGCAGCGCTAGAGGCCGGCGTGGACCTGATCAATGATATTGCTGCGCTGGAAGGTGAGGGCGCGCTGCAAATTGCCACGCGCAATCAGGTAGCGGTATGTCTGATGCACATGAAGGGCGAGCCGCGCACTATGCAGACCGCGCCAGATTACGGTGATGTCGTGGAAGAGGTAACGCAATATCTGGCCGCACGCCGTGACGAAGCCGAGCGCGCCGGCATTGCCCGTAACCGTATCCTGCTCGACCCCGGTTTTGGTTTTGGCAAGAACCTGGAGCATAACGCCGCCTTGTTTCATGCGATGTCAGGCATGATTGAGCGTCTTGGCTGTCCTTTCCTGGTGGGCGTATCGCGCAAGTCCATGCTGGGCCAGATTACGGGGCGTGCTGTCGGTGAGCGCGCCACAGCCAGTGTGGCTGCTGCCATGCTGGCTGTGCAAAAAGGTGCTGCCATCGTGCGCGTGCATGATGTGCGGGAAACTGTGGATGCACTGAAAATCCTGCACGCCCTACAATAACGGCGGGATTGAACACGATTTCGTTTTACTTTCAGGATTGATGAATGGGACGCAAGTACTTCGGAACAGATGGTGTGCGCGGGCTGGTCGGCGAGCATCCGATCACCCCCGAGTTTGCCATGAAGCTCGGCTATGCCGCAGGCCGTGTGCTGGCCGCTTCAGAGCGCCGCCAACATGGCGAACACGCGTCCGTATTGATCGGCAAAGATACGCGTATCTCTGGCTACATGCTGGAAGCCGCACTGCAGGCCGGCTTGAATGCTGCCGGTGTCGATGTCCATTTGACGGGCCCCTTGCCAACGCCTGGCGTGGCCTATCTGACCCGCGCACTGCGGCTCTCCGCTGGCGTGGTGATTTCGGCCTCCCACAATCCGTATTACGACAATGGCATCAAGTTCTTCGGTGCTGGCGGCAAGAAGCTGCCCGACGAGGTCGAACAAGCGATCGAAGAGGCCATTGACGATGTACAGCCTTGCGTGGGCTCCAAGACCATGGGTCGGGCCTGGCGTGTGGGTGATGCCTCGGGTCGTTACATCGAGTTCTGCAAGTCCACCTTCCCCAACGAACTGGATCTGCGTGGTCTGCGCCTTGTCGTCGATTGCGCGCATGGCGCGACATATCAGGTGGCGCCACACGTGTTCCATGAACTGGGGGCGGAAGTGGTCACCATTGGTGACAAGCCCAATGGTTTCAACATCAATGAAAACTGCGGTGCAACCCACGTTGACCTGTTGCGCAAGACGGTGTTGGCTGAGGGCGCGGATTACGGCATTGCACTGGATGGTGATGGCGACCGCCTGATCATGGTCGATGGCGATGGTTCGGTCATCGATGGCGATCTCTTGATCTACGTGCTGGCGCGCTATCGTGCCGATCGTGGCACGCTGCGTGGCGGTGTTGTAGGCACCTTGATGACCAATCTGGGCGTTGAGAATGGTCTGAAGGCGGCCGGTATTGCGTTTGAGCGTGCCAAGGTAGGGGACCGTTATGTCCTCGAGCGCTTGCAGGAAAACGGCTGGGTATTGGGTGGGGAAGGCTCTGGGCACATTCTGAGTCTGGATCGCCATACCACGGGCGATGGTATTGTCTCTGCCCTGCAGGTGCTGGAAGCGTTGATCGAGCAGGGCAAGCCCTTGTCGGCCTTCCGGGACGAATTGCAATTGTCTACGCAGGTACTCAAGAACGTGCGTATCAGCAAAGGTTTCAGCATCAGTAGCTCGCCCTCGATCGCCGAGGCCGTCAAGCAGGCTGAAGGTGCCATGGGTACTCATGGTCGTGTACTGCTGCGCCCTTCGGGGACCGAACCGCTGGTGCGGGTGATGGTAGAGCATGTAGACCCGGCGGCTGCAGAGAAGTGGGCTGAGTCGATTGCGGCAGTGGTGATTTCTGAGGCCAGTGCCGAGTAATCACCAGTTCGTCCAAACAAAAAGCCCACGATTCTCGTGGGCTTTTTGTTTGGTGACCTCACCAGACACCGCAATGAAAAAAGCCCGCAAACTGGCGGGCTTTGGATTTCATCAACAGGGTAGGGCGCTTAGCCGAACTTGCCGGTGATGTAGTCTTCGGTCGCCTTTTTGGTTGGCGTGGTGAAGATGGTATCGGTTTCGCCCACTTCCACCAGTTCACCCAGGTACATATAGGCGGTGTAGTCAGATACGCGCGCGGCCTGTTGCATGTTATGGGTCACGATGGCGATGGTGTAGTCGCGCTTGAGTTCGTGCACCAGTTCTTCAATGTGCGCGGTCGAGATCGGGTCCAGCGCCGAGGTCGGTTCGTCCAGCAGCAGGACTTCCGGCTTCACTGCAATGGCACGGGCGATACACAAACGCTGCTGCTGACCACCAGACAGGCCCAGGCCAGACTGGCGCAGCTTGTCTTTGGCTTCGTTCCACAGCGCAGCCTTGGACAGTGCCCACTCGACACGGTCATCCATCTCGGACTTGGACAGGTTTTCGTACAGCTTCACGCCGAAAGCGATGTTGTCATAGATCGACATCGGGAACGGCGTTGGCTTCTGGAACACCATGCCCACCTTGGCGCGCAGCATGTTCAGATCAACACCCTTGTCCAGGATGTTGTTACCGTTCATGAGAATCTCGCCCTCAGCGCGCAGCTTGGGGTAGAGCTCATACATGCGGTTGAAGGTGCGCAACAGTGTCGACTTACCGCAGCCAGACGGGCCGATAAAGGCAGTGACCTTGCCTTCGCGGATATTCAGATTGATGTTTTTGAGCGCATGGAAATTGCCGTAATAGAAATTCAGGTTCTTTACGGACAGTTTGGCTTGGGTGGTTTCTGCGGTCATGCTGGAGTCCTGAAGTCGCATTTTTCGTTTTATCCCTGCGGCTTAGTGTTGTTGCTGCGGTTTGATCAGCGTACGGGCGAGAATGTTCATCACCAGCACAAACAGGCCGATAAGCAGACTGCCGGCCCAGGCCAGGTTATGCCAGTCTTCATACGGGCTCATGGCAAACTGGAAAATCACCACCGGCAAGTTGGCCATGGGTTGATTCATATTGCTGTAGAACTGGTTGTTCAGCGAAGTAAACAACAGCGGAGCGGTTTCGCCCACGATGCGGGCCACGGCCAGGATGACGCCTGTCACCACACCGGCCTTGGCTGCGCGCAAGGTCACTTGCAGGGTCATTTTCCACTGCGGTGCGCCCAGCGCATAGGCCGCCTCGCGCATGCTGTGCGGAACCAGACGCAACATGCTCTCCGTTGTGCGAACTACAACCGGGATCACCAGAATCGCCAAGGCCAGTGCACCGGCCCAGCCAGAGAAGTGCCCGGTATGTACGACATACACTTCGTACATGAACAGACCGATCACAATCGACGGCGCAGACAGCAGAATGTCGTTGATGAAACGGGTGACCGGCGCCAGCCAGCCCCGGTCACCAAACTCGGCCAGATATGTGCCGGCCAGAATGCCGATGGGCGTTCCGACCAGAGTGCCGACCAGGGACATCATCAAGCTGCCCAGAATGGCGTTGGACAAACCACCCGCGCTGCCAGGTGCCGGCGTGGTCTGGGTGAACAACACCAGGTTCAGGCTACCAAAACCGTTTTTGAACAAGGTGTACAGAATCCAGGCCAGCCAGAACAGGCCAAACAGCATGGCGCAGACCGACAGGCTCAGACTGATAAAGTTAACGATGCGCCGGCGCGCGTAAATAGACGACATAGTGAGCGCCTCCGCTTAGTGGCCTTCAGCGCGTTGCATGCGCAGAAGCATCAGTTTGGACAGGGTCAACACCACAAACGTGATGAAGAACAGCAGGAGGCCCAGATAAATCAGGCTACCGGTATGCAGCGCGGTGGTCGCTTCGGTGAACTCGTTGGCCAGCGTGGCGGAAATCGAGGTCGACGGATCGAACAAGCTGTGGATGGGCTGCTGTGCGTTACCAATCACAAAGGTAATCGCCATGGTTTCACCCAAGGCGCGGCCTAGACCGAGCATCACGCCACCCATTACACCGCTGCGGGTGTAAGGCAGGACCACGCGCCAGACCACTTCCCAAGTGGTACCACCCAAGCCGTAGGCGGATTCTTTGAGCATGGCCGGAACCACCTCAAACACATCGCGCATCACGGAAGAGACATACGGAATCACCATCACCGACAGAATGAGGCCGGCAGTCAGCATGCCGATGCCCATGGGCGGGCCGTCAAACAGACCGCCAAGGATAGGCACGCCAGCGGTATGTTCGGTCAGCCACGGTTGCACGTTATCGGCAAACCACGGGGCGAATACAAACAAACCCCACATACCGTAAATGATGGAAGGCACGCCGGCCAGCAATTCAATGGCAATGCCCAATGGGCGGCGCAGCCAGACCGGAGAGAGTTCGGTCAGGAAAATCGCAATACCAAAGCTGACCGGCACGCCAATCAGCAAGGCAATAAAAGAAGAGAGCAGGGTGCCGCGAATCGAGTTCCAGCCACCAAACTGGCCAGTCACCGGATTCCATTCGGTGCCCACAACAAAACCGAGTCCGAATTGCTGGATGGCCGGCCATGCGCCGATCAGCAGCGAAATCAGAATGCCAGCCAACAAGGCAAGCACAAAAAAGGCGAAAAAGCGGGTGGTCCCGCGGAAAATACGGTCTTGCAGCACCTGTTGGCGCATCCGTTTTTCTTGTGAATTCATCAGCGTCTCCGGGGCCGGCTTAACAACAACAGGAGCCACCCTGGCTCCTGTCGTCTTCGGCGTGTACTCGGGCTGCATTTTATCGTTCATGCTAGGGCCTGTTCACACTTGTTTTGCCCTGACAGCGGACAGATCAGATTTGCATCTGTCCGTCCACAATCAGGGCTAAGTTGCCGTTTTACTTCCAGACCGGCGCGTTGCTGTTGTCGGTGATCTGTTTCCAGGAAGCGCGGATCACGTCCTTCACATCGTTCGGCATCGGGACATAGTCCAGTTGCGAAGCGGTGGAATCGCCGTTGGCATAGCCCCAGTCGAAGAACTTCAGGACTTCTTTGCCTTGTTCCGGCTTGTCTTGCTTTTTCTGCATCAGGGCAAAAGTAGCGCCCGTGATCGGCCATGCAGTCTTGCCAGCCTGGTCGGTCAGAATCACGTAAAAGCCAGGTGCGCTCTTCCAGTCGGCGCCAGCAGCGGCAGCCTTGAAGGATTCTTCAGTCGGAGCAACAAAAGCGCCAGCCTTGTTCTGCATATCGATGTAGTTCATCTTGTTCTGCTTGGCGTACGCGTATTCCACGTAACCAATAGCGCCCTTGATGCGCTGAACGTACTGAGCTACACCTTCGTTACCCTTGCCACCCACGCCGTTCGGCCATTGCACGGTAGCGTCTTCACCCACCTTGCTCTTCCAGTCGGTGCTGACTTTGGACAGGTAGTTGGTGAAGATGAAGGTGGTGCCGGAACCATCAGCACGGTGAACCACAGTGATCGCAGCGTCCGGCAGCTTGGCAGCCGGGTTCAGCTTGGCAATCGCCGGGTCATTCCACTTCTTGATCTTGCCCAGGAAAATGTCGGCCAGCACGGTACCGGTCAGCTTCAGTTCGCCGCCTTTCACGCCAACCAGGTTGGCAACCGGAACCACGCCACCCATTGCAACCGGAAATTGCACCAGACCAGACTTGTCCAGCTCTTCTTGCTTGAGCGGCTTGTCGGAGGCGCCAAAGTCAACCGTCTTGGCCTGAATTTGCTTGATACCGCCGCCCGAACCGATCGATTGATAGTTCAGACCCACGCCAGTCTTGGTCTTGTAGGCTTCAGCCCACTTGGCAGCCAGCGGGTAAATAAAGGTAGAACCAGCGCCGGTGATGTCGGCAGCCATGGCTTGAGCAGTAAACAGGCCAGCGGTGAGGCCCAGCGTTACGAGCACTTTGCGCCCATACGTCATGATGTTTTTCTCCGGTTGAGCAATGCCGGGTACAGTCCCGACTCGGCCGCATCGTAGACGGGAAGTGTTTCCGAAATATTACAAGTCGGTGTCACAATCCGCTTTCAATGATGTTGTAATGCGTACCATGTTGTTTATATTGAATAAATTATCATTTTTGCACAAAAGCAGTGCGCCTTCCTTGAGCCGGCTTCTGGCGATAATCCGCACAAAAACCGGTATGGACGGCCATTGTGACGGTCAAATATGACAATGCTACTCACCAGCGCACGCCCTGGTGCGCAGCACGGGCCCCGCCAGGCAGGGCGGGCTGGCGCAAAGTGTTGCAAAATGCCTGTTATCAAAGCGTTTCCACAGCCCGGCCGGTTTGACGCACTCACAGGGCGCGGCCTACAATCGCGTTCTTTTGTGTAAACCACTTTGGTTGGACGCAATGGCCAGGCAACTTGTTGTTGGTAACTGGAAAATGCATGGCAGCGTGGGGCAGGTTCGCTCCGTGGTGCCAGAACTGGCGCGTGCAGAGTTGGGCTCTAATGTCTCTATCTGTATGCCGTACCCATATCTGTCGCTGGCAAAGTCCCTGCTGGTCGATACACCGGTACAGCTGGGTGCACAGGATTTGTGCGAGTTTCATATCGGCGCGTACACCGGTGAGGTGTCCGCAGCCATGCTGGCGGATGTGGGTTGTGAGTTGGTGATCATTGGTCACTCGGAACGCCGTCGCTACTTTGGCGAAACCAGTGAAACCGCCGCCCGCAAAGTGCGCGCCGCGCTCGATGCCGGCCTCTTGCCTATTTATTGTGTGGGTGAGACGCAGGAGCAGCGTGATGAAGGCGTGGCCCGTGACGTTATTGCCGACGAGCTGAAAGTATTGTCCGGCGTGCCGACAAGTTTGTATGCAGTTGCGTACGAACCGATGTGGGCAGTGGGGACAGGGGTGACCGCAGCACCAGAGCAAATCTCTGAGATGCATGCGTTCATCAAGCAGACGCTGAGCCAGCACACCTGTGTGCTATATGGCGGAAGCGTAAAGGGAAACAACGCCGCGCACATCATGGCAGTCGATGGTGTGGACGGTGTTCTGGTTGGGGGTGCGGCGCTTTCGGCGACCGAATTTTTGCGGATTTGCCGCGCTGCACATTAATGCGAACGTAATCTTTGAGCGGGGTCAATGCCCCTGCCGCAGATTGCAAAAATACCACTTCGGCGCTATGATTCGCGCCGCGTTGATGAGAAAAGATGGAACTTCTTAAAAGCCTCGTTTTGATTGTGAATGTGTTGTCCGCACTGGTGACAATCGTTCTCGTTCTGATGCAGCACGGCAAAGGTGCCGACATGGGCGCTGCCTTTGGTAGTGGCTCTGCAGGTAGCCTGTTTGGCTCGTCTGGTTCGGCCAACTTCCTGAGTCGCAGCACTGCGGCGTGCGCAACCGTCTTTTTCGCAAGTTGTCTCGGTCTTGTGTTGCTGACCACCCCGGGTCGCGGTTCTGATCTGGGCGTGATGAGCGACGTTAAGGCTGTCGCTTCCGCGCCTGCGGCTGCGGCCTCTGTGCCCGCCCAGAGCAAGATTCCTGAGTAATCCCTGCCCGGTGATTGTTCAGGTGTGGTTGAAGGCCGACATGGTGGAATTGGTAGACACGCTATCTTGAGGGGGTAGTGGCTGCGGCCGTGAGAGTTCGAGTCTCTCTGTCGGCACCATAGATTCGGAAAAACGCCGGGGCACCAATCCCGGCGTTTTTCCATATAGAAAATCAGTGCTTGTTTGCGTTGATCAAGTAAAAGGGCTTGTTGCAGCAATGAATAAGCCCGCATGCAGTATTAGTAATACAGTGTCAGTAGAACAATAGTCGCAACCGGTTCATTTCCTTTTTTGCCCTTTGTAATTGATCTTGACGGGGATCGACATGCTACAGAATTACTTCCCCATATTGCTCTTCATCATCGTGGGTACCGCGATTGGTGGCGGGTTGATGGCCCTGGGTGGGGTGTTTAGCCGACTGCTTGGAACCTACAAGCCGGACCCACAGAAACTCTCTCCTTATGAATGTGGTTTTGAGGCATTTGAAGACGCACGCATGCAGTTCGACGTGCGCTACTACCTCGTGGCCATCCTCTTTATTCTGTTCGATCTGGAAGTTGCCTTCCTTGTTCCCTGGGCGCTTGTCCTCAAGGAAATTGGCTCTTTCGGTTTCTTTTCCATGTTGATCTTCCTGGCCATTCTCGTTGTCGGCTTCGCCTACGAATGGATGAAGGGCGCGCTGGAGTGGGAGTAACACAATGACTGCAGCTGCTTCGCAAAGTCTTGAAAAAGGTTTTGTCACGACATCCGTTGATGCCGTGATGAATTGGGCGCGTACCGGCTCCTTGTGGCCGATGACGTTTGGTCTGGCCTGTTGTGCGGTCGAGATGATGCATGCCGGTGCGGCACGCTATGACCTCGACCGTTTCGGCATTGTGTTCCGTCCGTCGCCGCGTCAATCCGATCTGATGATTGTTGCCGGTACGCTGTGCAACAAGATGGCGCCTGCCTTGCGCAAGGTGTACGACCAGATGCCGGAGCCGCGCTGGGTGCTCTCCATGGGTTCCTGTGCCAACGGTGGTGGCTATTACCACTATTCTTATTCCGTCGTACGCGGCTGTGACCGCATCGTTCCGGTTGATATCTACGTACCGGGCTGCCCGCCGACCGCCGAAGCGCTGGTCTACGGTCTGATCCAGATGCAGAACAAGATCAAGCGGACCAACACCATTGCCCGGGCGCGTCAGCTCGAGCAGGTGAACGGTTGAGGTGAGTCGTGGCGAAAACACTGAATCAATTGATTGATGACATCAAGCGCGTGCTGGGTGACGAGCGCATCAGCGCACTGAGCCTTGCCCTTGATGAAGTTACCCTGGAAGTGCCGGCGGCCAAGCTGATCGAAGCGGCTACCTTGCTGCGTGATCACGCAGATTTGCGCTTTGAAGCCTGTGTTGACCTGTGCGGCATGGATTACAGCGCGTACGGCGACGGCCAATGGTCTGGCGCCCGTTTTGCGTCCGTGGTGCACCTCTTGTCGTACACCCACAATATCCGCCTGCGTCTGCGCGCGTTCTGTGTGGATGATGATTTCCCGGTGCTGGCGTCGCTGGTCGACATCTGGCCGACGGTGAACTGGTTTGAACGTGAGTCGTTCGATCTGTACGGCATCATCTATCAGGGCCATCCGGACCTGCGTCGTATCCTGACTGACTACGGTTTTGTCGGCCATCCGTTCCGTAAAGACTTCCCGTTGTCCGGTTACGTTGAAATGCGTTACGACCCGGAACAATCCCGCGTGATCTACCAACCGGTCACCATCGAGCCGCGCGAAACCGTACCGCGCATCATTCGCGAGGAGAACTACGGTGGCGTCTGAAATCCGTAATTACACCCTGAACTTCGGCCCGCAACACCCGGCCGCGCACGGCGTGTTGCGCCTTGTGCTGGAACTGGACGGTGAAGTGGTCGAACGTGCTGACCCGCACATTGGTCTGTTGCATCGCGGCACTGAAAAATTGGCTGAATCCAAGACCTTTATCCAGTCGCTGCCGTATATGGATCGTCTGGACTACGTCTCGATGATGGCCAATGAGCACGCGTACTGCATGGCGATCGAGCGTCTCGTGGGTATTGAAGTGCCGCTGCGCGCCCAATACATCCGCGTGATGTTTGATGAGATCACCCGGATTCTGAATCACCTGATGTGGATTGGCGCGCACGGTCTCGATTGCGGCGCCATGACCATCTTCCTGTACGCCTTCCGCGAGCGTGAAGACCTGATGGATTGCTACGAGGCCGTCTCTGGCGCCCGTATGCATGCCGCGTACTACCGTCCGGGCGGCGTTTACCGCGACCTGCCCGAAGAGATGCCCAAGTACCAGGCATCCAAGGTACGTAACGCCTCGGCCATCAAGCGTCTGAACGAAAACCGCGAAGGTTCGATGCTCGATTTCATCGAAGACTTCACCAACCGTTTCCCGACCTATGTCGACGAATACGAAACCCTGCTGACCGACAACCGTATCTGGAAGCAGCGTACCGTCGGTATCGGCGTGGTCTCGCCAGAACGCGCCATGGCCCTGGGTCTGACGGGTGCCATGCTGCGCGGCTCCGGTGTGGAGTGGGATCTGCGTAAAAAGCAACCCTATGAAGTCTACGACAAGCTCGACTTTGATATTCCCGTTGGCAAGAACGGCGACTGCTACGACCGTTACCTTGTGCGCGTAGAAGAAATGCGCCAGTCCAACCGGATTATCAAGCAGTGCGTTGCCTGGTTGCGCGCCAATCAGGGTCCGGTCATTACGGACAACTTCAAGGTGGCGCCGCCTTCACGCGTTGGCATGAAAACCAACATGGAAGAGCTCATTCACCACTTCAAGCTGTTCACTGAAGGCATGCATGTGCCGGCCGGCGAAGCTTATGCCGCCGTAGAACATCCGAAGGGTGAGTTTGGTATCTACCTGGTGTCCGATGGTGCCAACAAGCCGTACCGGTTGAAGATTCGTGCGCCGGGTTATGTGCATTTGTCCGCGCTTGACGAAATGTCGCGTGGTCACATGCTGTCTGACGTCGTGGCCATTATCGGCACGCAAGATATCGTATTTGGTGAGGTGGATCGCTGATGTTGTCCCCGGAATCCCTCGCGCAGATCGACCGTGAACTGACCAAGTATCCGGCCGACAGAAAGCGTTCGGCGCTCATGTCCGCGCTGCGCATCGCCCAGCTCGAAAAAGGCTGGTTGTCCAACGAGACCATCGAATTTGTCGCCCAGTATCTGGAGCAGCCTCCAGTTGCGGCCTATGAAGTGGCCACGTTCTACAACATGTTCCAGCTCAAGCCGATCGGCAAGCACAAGATCACCGTGTGCACCAATCTGCCCTGTGCACTGTCGGGTGGTGCTGACGCCGGCAAATACCTGCAACAAAAGTTGGGTATTGGTTACGGCGACACCACCGCAGACGGCAAATTCACGCTGATGGAAGGGGAGTGCATGGGTGCGTGTGGTTACGCCCCGGTATTGCTCTACAACAACCACAGCATGTGCCAGCACATGACGCCTGAAGCAATCGACAAGAAACTGGCGGAGCTCGAATAAATGGCAACTTTCGTCAAAGGCGTCGTCTTTGAAGGCGTCGAGTTCGAGAATCCGGATAGCTGGCGTCTCGAAGAATACGTAAAGCGTGGCGGCTACGCCGCCCTGCAAAAGATCGTGAACGAGAAGATGACGCAAGATGCCGTCATCGCCGAAATGAAAACCTCGGCCCTGCGTGGTCGTGGCGGCGCTGGCTTCCCGACCGGTCTGAAATGGTCGTTCATGCCGCGCAGCTTTCCAGGTCAAAAGTACCTGGTCTGTAATACCGATGAAGGCGAACCGGGTACTTTCAAGGACCTGGACATCATCAAGTACAACCCGCATGCGCTGATTGAAGGCATGATCATCGGCGGGTTTACCATGGGCGCCACCGTTGGTTACAACTACATCCACGGCGAAGTGTTTGAAGCCTATCTGCGCTTTGAAGAAGCGCTGGAAGAAGCTCGCAAGGCCGGCTTCCTGGGCAAGAACATCCTGGGTGGCGGTTTTGACTTTGAACTGCACGCCCACCATGGCTACGGCGCTTACATTTGTGGCGAAGAAACCGCGTTGCTCGAATCGCTGGAAGGCAAGAAAGGCCAGCCGCGTTTCAAGCCGCCGTTCCCGGCCAGCTTTGGTTTGTATGGCAAGCCGACCACCATCAACAACACCGAGACCTATGCCTCGGTGCCGTACATCGTTCGCAATGGCGGCCAGAAGTTCCTGGAACTGGGCAAGCCTAATAACGGCGGCACCAAGTTGTTCTCCATTTCCGGTCATGTGAACCGTCCTGGCAACTATGAAGTACCGCTGGGCATGCCGTTCTCTGAATTGCTGGAACTGGCTGGCGGCATGCGCAACGGCAAAAAGCTCAAGGCGGTGATTCCGGGTGGTTCGTCTGCACCGGTGCTGCCGGCCGACATCATGATGAACACGACCATGGATTTCGATGCGATTTCCAAGGCCGGTTCCATGCTCGGCTCGGGCGCGGTAATCGTCATGGACGAAGACACCTGCATGGTCAAGGCGCTGGAACGTCTGTCGTATTTCTACTTTGAAGAGTCGTGCGGGCAATGTACGCCGTGCCGTGAAGGCACTGGCTGGCTGTACCGCGTGATTCACCGCATCGAACACGGTCAGGGCCGTCCGGAAGATCTGGACCTCCTGTTGTCCGTGGGCGGCAACATTGCCGGCCGCACTATTTGCGCGCTGGGCGATGCCGCCGTGATGCCGGTGCAGGGCATGCTCAAGCATTTCCGCAGCGAGTTCGAATATCACATTGAGAACAAGCGCTGTATTGCTCCTGGCTACTGATCTATCCGATCAAGCCTGGCCCTGTTGAAGTTTTTTCAAGATATAAACTGGATCGCTCGATATGCTGGAAGTTGAAATCGACGGTAACAAACTGACAGTGCCCGGTGGCAGCACCGTGATGGACGCCGCGACTTCGGTCGGCGTTTACATCCCGCACTTCTGCTACCACAAGAAGCTGTCTATCGCGGCTAACTGCCGGATGTGCCTGGTACAGGTTGAGAAGGCCCCCAAGCCGCTGCCCGCCTGTGCAACGCCCGTCACCGACGGCATGAAGGTCTGGACGCACTCGGACGCCGCCGTCAAAGCCCAGAAGGGCGTGATGGAATTTCTGCTGATCAACCACCCGCTTGATTGCCCGATTTGCGATCAGGGCGGCGAGTGTCAGTTGCAGGATCTGGCCGTGGGTTATGGTCAGTCCGGCTCCCGCTATGAAGAAGAAAAGCGCTCGGTCACCAACAAGAACCTGGGCCCGCTGATCTCTACGGACATGACCCGTTGCATTCACTGCAGCCGTTGTGTGCGCTTCACTGAAGAAATCGCCGGCTTCCAGGAACTGGGTATGCCAGGCCGCGGTGAGCACACCGAGGTGATGACCTTCATCGGCAAGACGGTGAACTCCGAACTGTCCGGCAACGTGATCGATCTGTGCCCGGTGGGCGCGTTGACCTCCAAGCCGTTCCGCTTCTCGGCCCGTACGTGGGAACTCTCCCGCCGCAAGTCCGTGGGTGCGCACGATGGTCTGGGTTCCAACCTGATCGTTCAGGTCAAGGACCACAAGGTCAAGCGTGTACTGCCGCTGGAAAACGAAAGCATCAACGAATGCTGGTTGTCTGACCGCGATCGCTTCTCTTACGAAGCGCTGGGCAGCAACGAGCGTCTGCAAAAGCCGCTGATCAAGCAAGGTGGCGCATGGCAGGAAGTGGACTGGACCGTGGCGCTGGAATATGTTGCCAACGGCCTGAAGTCCGTGATCGAAGAACACGGTGCGGATAGCGTTGCTGCTCTGGCTTCGCCGTCTTCTACCCTGGAAGAATTGTTCCTGCTGAAGAAGCTGACTGGCGCGCTGGGTATCAAGAACACCGCCGCCAACCTGCGCCAGCAAGATGCCGCGTTCGCCACTGCCGGCGTGCAATGGCTGGGCCAAAGCATTGTTGAACTGGCCGACAACGACGCCGTGCTGGTCGTTGGCTCCACGCTGCGTAAAGAACAGCCGCTGCTAGCACAACGTCTGCGTCAATCGGTCAAGCACGGCATGAAGTTGTCCGTGGTGAACCCGCACAATGACGACCTGTTGACCAAGCTGCACGGCAATGTCGTAACTCGTCCGGATCAACTGGTCGAAGGCGCGCTGGAAGTGCTGGTCTCGGTGGCAGAGCAGAAGGGCGTCGCTGTCCCTGCTCACATCGACGCTTCCGGCGTTACCGCTTCCGAGCAAGCCAAACTGATCGCAACCACTCTGGTGGCCAGCGAGAAAGTGGGCGTGTTGCTGGGTAGCCTGGGTGCCGAAGGCGCTCGTGCGGCTGAGCTGCACACTGTGGTGGCTGCAATTGCAGAACTGGCCGGTGGCAAGCTGGGCATTCTGAATAGCGGCGCTAACAGCGTTGGCGCCCAACTGATCGGCTTCAACACGCTGAACGATGTGTTCGCGCAACCGAAGAAAGCCTATGTGGTGCTGGGTGCCGAGGTCGACTTTGACACCGCCAGCGCACCGAAGGCCCTGGCCGCGGTTGAACAAGCCGACATGGTTGTGGTGCTCTCGCCATTCCAGTCCTGCGCTTACGATTACGCCGACGTGATTTTGCCGGTGTCGCCGTTCTCCGAGACTTCCGGCACCTTCATCAACCTGGAAAGCCGCCCGCAAAGCTTCAACGGCGTGGTGCGTCCGCTGGGCGAAACCCGTCCGGCCTGGAAGGTGTTCCGCGTGCTGGGTAACCTCCTGGGGCTGCAAGGCTTCGAGTTTGCCTCGTCCGAAGAAGTCCGCGACGAAGCGCTCTCCGCTGGTATCGAAGGCAAGCTGAACAATGCCCCGGCCAAGGCTGTGACAGTGAAGGCCGTAGCCGCATCCGGTCTGACCCGTCTGGCTGAAGTGCCGCTGTACCAGATCGATGCACTGACCCGTCGCGCACCGAGCCTGCAAGCCACGGTAGATGCGCATGGCGCTGCCACACTGCGTGCCAACGCAACAACGCTGGCTCAACTGGGTCTGGTTGCTGGAGAGAAGGCCAAAGTAGTGCAGGGTGGTGAGGCTGAACTTGTGGTAGCTCAGGACGACGCACTGTTGAATGACGTTGTGCGTATCGCTGCGGCTCACCCGCTGACCCGTCATCTTGATGCTGCAGCTGCGCTGCAAGTCGTCAAAGCATAAGGGCGATAACAATAATGGAACTGTTGAAACACTTCCTCTTTGATACTCAGATCGGCTTTGTGATCTGGACCCTGCTCAAGATCGTGGCCATTGCTGTGCCCCTGATTCTGAGCGTGGCCTACATGACCTACGCCGAGCGCAAGGTGATTGGCTACATGCAGATCCGCGTGGGCCCGAACCGCGTGGGTCCGCTGGGTTTGCTGCAGCCGTTTGCCGACGTGCTCAAGCTCTTGCTCAAGGAAATCATTGCACCGTCTGCCGCCAGTAAGGGCCTGTTCTTCATCGCCCCGATTCTGGTGCTGATGCCGGCGCTGGCCGGCTGGGCCGTGATTCCTTTCTTCCCGGGTCTGGTGCTGGCTGACGTCAATATTGGTCTGTTGTACGTCATGGCGATTACTTCGCTGGGCGTTTACGGCGTGATCATTGCTGGCTGGGCTTCCAACTCCAAGTACGCGTTCCTTGGTGCCATGCGTGCTGCGGCGCAGATGGTGTCTTACGAACTGGCCATGGGTTTTGCACTAATCGGCGTGATGATGGTTTCCGGTAGCCTGAATGTGACCGAAATCGTCAATCAACAGGCGCATGGCGCTGCGGGTGGTTCCATCTTCTCCTGGAACTGGTTGCCGCTGCTGCCGCTGTTCGTTGTCTACTTCATCTCGGGCCTGGCTGAAACCAACCGCGCGCCATTTGACGTGACCGAAGGCGAATCGGAAATCGTGGCCGGCCACATGATCGAATACTCGGGCATGAGCTTCGCGCTGTTCTTCCTGGCCGAATATATGAACATGATTCTGATCTCGGCCATGGCCACGGTCATGTTCCTGGGTGGCTGGCTGTCGCCGTTCCCGTCCAGCGTGCCGTTCCTGGGCGCCCCCAGCTTTATCTGGTGGTTCCTCAAGTGTGCGCTGATGTTGTTCTTCTTCCTGTGGGCACGCGCTACTTTCCCGCGTTACCGCTATGACCAGTTGATGCGTCTGGGCTGGAAGGTGTTCATCCCGGTCACACTGGTGTGGATTGTCGTTGTCGGCGCGTGGATGCAAACACCGCTGTCGCTGTGGAAGTAAGGCGAGGATACAGACATGGATAGAATTTCCAATTTTTTCAAGACCTTCCTGCTCGTAGAGCTGGTCAAGGGTCTGATGCTCACCGGGCGTTATTTTTTCCAGCGCAAGATTACCGTGCAGTTTCCGGAAGAAAAAACCCCGATCAGCCCGCGTTTTCGTGGTCTGCATGCCCAGCGCCGCTACGCCAACGGCGAAGAGCGCTGCATTGCCTGCAAACTGTGTGAAGCGGTTTGTCCGGCAATGGCTATCACCATTGAGTCTGATCAACGTGATGACGGTACCCGCCGTACCACCCGTTATGACATCGATCTGACCAAGTGCATCTTCTGTGGTTTCTGCGAAGAAGCCTGTCCGGTGGACGCCATTGTGGAAACCCACATTCTGGAATACCACGGCGAAAAACGTGGCGATCTGTATTACACCAAGCCGATGCTGCTGGCGGTGGGTGACAAGTATGAAGCCCAGATCGCGGCCAACAAGGCGGCCGACGCCCGTTACCGCTAAGCGGATCGAGACAAGGGATACAACAACGTCATGACTTCTGTCGTTATTTTCTACATCTTCGCGGCCGTTCTGCTGCTTGCCAGTCTGGCAACCATCACGGCCAAGAACCCGGTACACGCTGCGCTGTACCTCATGCTCTCGTTCTTCAGCGGCGCCATGCTGTGGATGCTGATGAAGGCCGAATTCCTGGCTGTGTCGCTGGTGCTGGTTTATGTCGGCGCGGTGATGGTGCTGTTCCTCTTCGTGGTGATGATGCTGGATATCAACTTTGAAGAGTTGCGCAAGGGTTTCTGGAAGCACGTACCGCTGGCCGTGATTGTGGCCGTGATCATGGTGTTTGAAATGATCACCATCCTCACGCACAAGGCCGCCGACCTGCCGAACGCGCGTATGCCGGATCCGGCTGCCGGGTATAACAACGCCCGTGTACTGGGTAACCTGATTTATACCCAGTATTTCCTGCCGTTCCAGCTGGCTGCCGCACTGCTGCTGGTGGGTATGATTGCCGCCATTGCACTGACCCTGCGCAAGCGCAAGAACACCAAGTACATCAATCCGGCTGACCAGATTGCGGTCAAGCGTGACGATCGCGTGCGCATCGTCAAGATGAATGCCGAAGCGCGTCCGACAGTGGGTGAAACCGCTGTTGACGAACAACAACCCAAAGCCTGATGGAGAGCGCAGCGTGCTGACACTGACTCATTACCTTGTGCTCTCGGCGATCCTGTTTTCGGTCTCCGTGTTCGGCATCTTCATGAACCGCAAGAATCTGATCGTGCTGTTGATGGCCATTGAGCTGATGCTCCTGGCCGTGAACATGAACTTTGTCGCGTTCTCCCAGTTCCTGGGCGACGCTTCCGGTCAGGTTTTTGTGTTCTTCATCCTCACGGTGGCGGCTGCCGAATCTGCAATCGGCCTCGCCATTCTGGTCGTGCTGTTCCGTAATCTGCGCTCGATCAATGTTGAAGACCTTGGCAGCCTGAAGGGCTAACGAACAAGCGAACCCGGATTTCAAACAATGGATATCAAAACAATTTACCTGCTGATTCCACTGGCGCCGCTGTTCGGTGCTCTGGTGGCAGGCCTGTTTGGCTGGGCGATCAGCCGCAAGGTGGCGCATACCGTCACCATCGCGGGTGTAGCCGTAGCGTTTGCGCTCTCTGCCTGGACGCTCAATAACCTCATCAACGGTGGCGAAAGCTTCAACGGTACCGTTTATACCTGGATGACCATCAACGGCGTCGACTTCAACGTCGGTTTCCTGGTTGATAAGCTCACCGCGATGATGATGTGTGTGGTGACCTTCGTGTCGCTGATGGTGCACGTGTACACCATTGGCTACATGGAAGAAGACCCGGGCTACAACCGTTTCTTCAGCTACATCTCGCTGTTTACGTTCTCGATGCTGATGCTCGTCATGAGCAACAACTTCGTACAGCTGTTCTTCGGCTGGGAAGCAGTGGGTCTGGTCTCGTACCTGCTGATCGGCTTCTGGTTCAAGCGTCCGACGGCCATTTTCGCCAACCTGAAGGCGTTCCTGGTGAACCGCGTGGGTGACTTCGGTTTCCTGCTGGGGATTGGCCTCGTCCTGTTCCACTTCGGTTCGCTGGACTACGTCGCTGTGTTTGCCAAGGCGCCATCGCTGCAAAATGAAACTGTCAGCATCATCTCTGGCCATACCTGGTCGCTGATGACGCTCACATGTATTTTGCTGTTCATCGGTGCCATGGGTAAGTCGGCCCAGTTCCCGCTGCACGTGTGGCTGCCGGACTCCATGGAAGGCCCGACCCCGATTTCCGCACTGATCCACGCTGCGACGATGGTGACCGCCGGTATCTTCATGGTCAGCCGCATGTCCCCGTTGTTTGAACTGTCGGATACCGCGCTGAACTTCGTCATGGTGATTGGCGCCATTACCGCGCTGTTCATGGGTTTCCTCGGCATCATCCAGAACGACATCAAGCGCGTGGTGGCGTACTCCACGTTGTCGCAGCTGGGTTACATGACTGTAGCGCTGGGTGCTTCGGCATACTCCGTGGCCCTGTTCCACCTGATGACTCACGCATTCTTCAAAGCGTTGCTGTTCCTTGGTGCCGGTTCTGTGATCATGGGCATGCACCATGATCAAGACATCCGCAACATGGGTGGCCTGCGCAAGTACATGCCGATCACCTGGATTACCTCGCTGATTGGTTCGCTGGCTTTGATCGGCACGCCGTTCTTCGCTGGTTTCTACTCCAAAGATTCGATTATCGACGCCGTGAAGGCTTCCCATCTGCCGGGCGCTGGTTTTGCCTACTTTGCAGTGGTGGCCGGCGTGTTCGTGACCTCGTTTTACTCCTTCCGCATGTACTTCCTGGTCTTCCACGGCAAAGAACGCTGGATG
>JASLES010000397.1 GCA_030151005.1 Silvimonas sp. | reverse complement strand
TGTTAAAGATCGTTTGCCACCAGACACTGAAACCCTGCTAAACTCTTTCGTTTTCGCTGTTTCGCTGTTGTGTCTGCAGCGGAGAAACCGAACTATACGCACCACCCCACATACCGTCAACACCTTCCTGCAATATTTCCTCTATCGATCACTCAAGTCATTGATGAAAAAGGAAATCAGTCGACGCCGATTTTTGAAGTGAAGAATTCGATTGTGCGCCTGGCGGATATTTCGGGCAAAACCGGCCGACGAAATACAGGTGTAACAAACAAAAAACCGCTCACAAGGAGCGGTTTTTTGTTGTCTGGCCTTCCAGCCTCTGCCTGATCAGGCACCCTGAACAGCGGGGGTGCGGCGATCAGCCGGTTTTTCCTGGCCAACCAGTTCACGGTGACCGCGTGCGCCAAAGTGAACAATATATAGATAGCAAACCAGCGGTACGGCAAACGACGCCAGGATACCAAGGTGATCAGCGAGCGCAGCTTGTACGACCGGCACAATGGCGCCGCCCACGATTGCCATGCACAGAATGCCCGAACCTTCACTGGTGAAGCTGCCCAGACCTTTCAGTGCGAGCGAGAAGATAGTCGGGAACATGATCGAGTTGAAAAGACCTACAGCAATCAGTGCCCACATCGCGGTCTTGCCACCAACCAACATCGCCACAGCAATCAGTACAACGTTGATCAAGGCGTTGGCGGTCAGAATACGGGCCGGGTTGATTTTAGTCATCAAGGCCGAGCCAGCAAAACGACCTACCATGGCAGCGCCCCAGTAAATAGACAGATACTTGCCGGCCGATTCTGGCGAGAGGCCTGCAATCTGCGGCTGCCCCATCAGGCTCACGAGAAAGCTGCCAATACCGACTTCGGCACCAACATAAGCAAAGATACCAATCGCACCCAAGACCAGGTGGCGGAATTCCCACACACTTTTCTTGCCGTGAATGCGTTGTTCTTTGGCACGAGCTACCTCGTCCGTACCTTCGGCTTCTTTAATTACAGGCAGTCGCACCATGCCGATGATCAAGGCCAGCAGGAACAACAGGCCAGCCAGTACCAGATACGGGGTTTGCACCGCAGCGGCCTGAGCAGAGGCTTGGGCACCGGCAGCAGGTGCTGCAACGGCCAGAATGGTCACCGCGCCAAGCAATGGGCCAAGCGTGGCACCCAGCGAGTTAAACGCCTGCGTGAGATTAAGGCGGCTGGATGCGGTTTCCGGACGTCCCAGCACTGTGACATACGGGTTGGCCGCTACCTGCAAAATGGTGATGCCACCTGCCAGGATGAACAGCGCAGACAAGAAGAATGGATAAGACTGCGCACCGGCGGCGGGATAGAACAACAGACAGCCCAGGCCTGCAGTAACAAGACCCAGCACGATGCCGCGTTTGTAGCCAATTTTGCGGATGATAAAACCAGCGGGAAACGACACCACAAAGTAAGCGGTAAAGAAGCAGAACTGGATCAGCGCTGCCTGCAGATAGGTCAGCGAGAAGATGGCTTTCAGATGGGGAATCAATATGTCATTGAGTGATGTGATCAAACCCCACATGAAAAACAGCGACGTCAACACCGTCAATGCCTTGCCGTATTGATGGCTACCGGCAGTTGCTTGCATTTCGAACTCCTCAGTACAACGGGTAAAACGGGCCGCAACAGATGCGTACCCGGCACGGGATAGGTCTTATTACTTTTGTTTCTGGTTTCTCTGATCAATCTCAGCCAGCCACCTGTCCGGATGGCGGGAGTACAACTCCGGCGCTGAGCCTGTCAGTGCATCGTGAGGCATTTATGTCAATAGCATTGCCCCATCGCGCTAGCGCAATTTTAAAAGCACCACAAGCTGCGCGGAATACATGGAAACCGGCAGAAACCGCCTTTCAGTCCAGTGAACATTCACACTTTTGCTATTTTGGGCATCGACTGATGGTGCCCTACCCTGACTGTCACCCGTGTCTGGACGAAAAAAGGGCCAGCATTACGCCGGCCCAGCACTTACCAACTCAGTGACACTGGCACGCGGTTTAGAACACCAAGTGCAAGGGAATCTGGGCAATCTGGTCACGGCCGTAGCGCACTACACCACGCCAGGTCATGATCGCCAGCTTGAGCAAGACAAACAACACCAGCGCTGCGATCAACAACACCCCCACCGAGGCACGCAGGACGTGTGCCGTTTGATGCTGACCGGCCGGGACACGCACTTGCACTACCCCATCATTCATGGTGACCGCAATGTGGCCGCCACTGGTGTGCGGGGTAATCACCGTGCCATCAATACCGTCGTGGTTCATGGCATACCAGTCGATGCGACCCAGCTTGCCATCCTGGCTCCAGGTCAGGCTTTCCCCATCTGCCGCTTTGACGCTTACCGAAACCAGATTGCCTTGCGCGATACGGTAGCCATGGTCAAGGCTGGCAGGCGGCGTGCCGTCAACCACCAGAATGCCGTCATGCGCGACCAGCTGCGTGCTCTTGCCATCCCGCTCAGCCAGTTGTACCTGATCACCTTCTTGCAACTGGACTTCCACATCGTCGTTGCGATAGCGGAACAGATCTGCTTTGGCGGCTCCTGGCATACGGGCGACGATTTTCAGATCTCCGGTACCTTGCGTGGCATCGGTCAAATGAACTGTCGGCGCCCCGAAGAGCGCATGGGCACCAATCGCCAGTAGTGCAGCCATTGCACCTGCAACTACCGCGCTGCTCACAAAGATGCCGGCGGTCAGCACACACAGATAAATAATAAAGGGGATGGCCAGCAAGAAGTTAAGCACCCCCAACCGGGCAATGGCACCCACAGTACGGACAAGGCCGCCAAATGTGCGTTTCTGTTGCCACTGACCATAAAGCTTTTGCACCCGCAGATCGCGACCCAGACGTTGTGGATCACCCAGGCTGGCGGCCACTTCTTCTTCATTACGCCCTACTTGCGCAGCCGCGCGGAAGTATTCGTTGTAATCCGCCAGGATTTGTTCGATATCCATTTGGGTCAGGCCAGCCAGGCTGGATTCCAGTTGCGACATGAATGCTTGTTGTTTCATTTTGATTGCTCCAGTTCACGACGGTTACTGCGGCTTTGATTGGTTGCGTTCAACGGGCCACAGTGCCTGTCGATGCGCTACGCCTGTGCTGGCACTACCTTGTATGCCAGCCTACCGTGCTATGCACGATACGATAAGTGCATCGTATAGCGATGTACCTTTCTTTGCAAGGTACATGTTCAAGCAAGAATGGACATCATGACAAACGGTTATTCTGATTACAGACGCAAGTAATCAACCGTAATACTTCAACAACGCGGGATAGGCGGGGATGTTATGGCGCGGGCTTGCGTTTCTTATCGGGCAAGCGCTGCGCGGTATTGCGACGGGTTTGCGCCAAGGGCGGCGCGAAAGCGGTTGCTAAAGTGACTGGCACTGGCAAAACCGCACGCTACAGCGACATCCAGCAAAGGCATGGTGCTATGGCGTAAAAGCTGCCGTGCGCGATCCAGTCTGCGCAAAGTCAGCCAGGCATGCGGTGGCATACCAAAACTGGCCCGGAATGCCCGGGCAAAATGAAATTCCGACAATGCCACCAGGGACGCCAGTTCCCCCAAAGTCAGACTGGCATCAAGGTGACTATCTATATAGTCCAGCACGCGTCGCCGGGCCTGCGGGGCAAGGCCGCCCTTGGGCACATGCAAGCGACGCCCACTATGCGCACTGACAAGGCGCGCCAATACCGCATGCGCCTGTTCGTTGGCAGCCAGTCGGGCGCTGCTGTCTTGCCAGTTTTGCCGGGCGATATCACCGCAAAGCGCCGCCAGAACCGGGTCTTCGACGTAAGTCAGATCGTGCAGCTGGACGCTACGCGGCTCCCGATCCAGCAAAGTAACGGTGGCACTGGCCAGTTGGGCCGGCGAAAAATACAAGTGCATGAACTCGAGATCGCCCTCGATCACCCAGGCTGATTCGTGTTCATCTGGCAACAGGCACAAACGCCCGGGGGCCCCAAAAACGCCTGGTTTGTCCCGACGCCACGTCCGGTATCCACCGGCCAGATAAAGCGACAACGTGTGATGACCGGGGCCGCGATAGCTTGTCGCATCGTTCTGGTTGCGCCAGCGAGCCACAGTCATGCCGTCGCCCAGGTCGCCCGCACGTTCCAGCGCTGCGCGTGAACGCTGCAGCGTGGCAAATACGTTGTGATCGAGTGTGACGGCATCCATGTTGCGCATGTTACCCGCATCAGCTCTGTCCGCACGCCACCACACGACAAAAGCGCAAGATTACGCAAGTACCAGCCCGTGGCTGCTGTTTGAATATCACCATTCAACTCTGTTCAAATCTGCACTGATACTCGCCATGAATGCATTGTTATATTTAGTGGTCGTTCTGATCTGGGGAACCACCTGGTTCGCAATCAAGCTGCAACTGGGCCCCGCCCCGATTCCCTTGTCGATTGCATGGCGTTTTGGCCTTGCCGCAATCGTCCTGTTTGGCCTGCTGGCCTGGCGGCGACAGCTCAAGCCATTGCCACGCAGCGCGCTGGCTCTCGTCGCAGTGCAAGGGCTTTGCCTGTTTTGCGTCAATTTCCTCTGTTTCTACAATGCCAGCCGTTATATCCCGACCGGGCTAGAAGCCGTGGTGTTTTCCACCTCCACCCTCTGGAACGCCATTAACGCGCGTATTTTCATGGGCCGCACCATTGCACCTAACGTCATCGCCGGCGCGCTGGTCGGTTTGATTGGCCTTGTTGCATTGTTCTCACCCGAATTTGCCAGGGCGCACGACCATACCGGCACCATGTTGGGTTTGTTGCTGGCCCTGGGTGGAACACTGTGTTTCTCCGCCGGCAATTTGCTCTCTGCCCGTTTGCAGGCGCAGGGACAGAAACCGGCGTATACCAACGCCTGGGCCATGCTCTTTGGCGCACTGGTCTTGCTGGTGGGAAGCCTCGCCGCCGGCGTGCCGCTCATTATGGACACCCGACCAGTCTATCTGGGCGCATTGGTGTGGCTGGCTATCCCTGGTTCGGTCATCGGGTTTACCGCGTATTTGATGCTGGTTGGGCGCCTGGGCGCAGAAAAAGCAGCTTATTGCACGGTGTTGTTTCCACTCGTGGCCCTCAATATTTCGGCCTTGCTGGAGGGTTACCGCTGGACGCCACTGGCGCTGGGCGGGGTCTTGCTGGTTATGGCGGGCAACTGGCTGGTATTTCGCAAATCCCGCGTGACAACGCCCCAAACCGCCCCATCCCGGCAATCACAATCTGCATGAGTTGTATACAAAAAAATACGGTCATGTGATTAATGGTCAAAAACTGGACTATAGTGTTAGTCCCCGTCAGTACGGTGCATTGCAGCAATAGTGCTTGGCAATCAACCGGATGCGACAAGAGGACGACATGACGACCAGAATTGATCTGAAATTGGCCACGGCCGACCGTCACGAAGCACTGGATCAGGCATTTTCGGGTTTTGCCCTGACCACCCTGCCCGGCTACAGCGCGTTTTTGAATGCGCATGCCGCCGCATTGTTGCCACTGGAAGCGCGTCTTGAGGCCGCCGATGTGCAACGCAAAGTGCCCGACTGGGCCGCACGCTCACGCAAAGCGGCCCTGTTACGTGATCTGGCGCAACTGGGGCTGGCTGTACCCACCGCGCTGGATATCCCGGCCATCGACCCCGATGGCCTTGGGGGCGCAGTCTATATTCTGGAAATCCTGCGGCAGAACGCGCGCAGCCAGCTACGCCATGTCGAAGCTGCGGCCGATGCCCGGCTAGGCGCTGCCACCCACTATCTGGCAGAACACCAGGATATGCCCCTCTGGAACAACTACACGGCCTGGCTGGATCAACAGGATGCTGCACGCTTTCCAGCCATGCTGACCGCCGCACGCCAGGTGGCAGATGTCTTTTTACTGGCCGCCCAACGCCATCATCCGGAACGGTTGGTGGCAACCTTGTAATTGCCTGCTGAGCACGGATGCGGCACCCATGTGTCGCATCCGTGCGTTCCTTTTATCAAAAAAACGTAAAATTTGGCCACAAAGCACCGCTGGCAAGGCTTGCGGCATTGAGTCTCTAGCGCTGGCGCGGTATGCTGCCGCCAATCAGGAACCCCATAGTACCGAATATGTCTTCTTCCTCCCTCGGCGATGCCCTGCAAAAAGCCATCGGCACGCAAAGCAAGCGTAAACAACTCGAAATGATCAACGAGGAAATGTACCGCCGCTTTGCCGTGCTGCGCGAAAACCGCCCGCTGGCCATTGGCACGCTCGACACACTGGTTGCCGCCCTGCCGCACTTTGATGCCATTGTCGTCAAGCGCGCACTCAGCCAGCACTGCGCCCGCCTGACCTATCAAAAGCAACTCGCTCGTGGTGGCAAGCGCTTTAATCTGAAGGGCAAGCCCGACGGCGAGATCACAGATTCTGAAAAACAGAACGCGGCAAGCATCATTCAGGCTGCCAAACCACAGGCCAAAGCGGCCAAAGCGGACGCACCCGCACCAGTGGCCCAGAGCAATGCTGCTGCTGAAGGTAGTCCCGATCAAGCCTGAGTGCCATCGTGACTGACAAAAAGGCCTGCGTAGATGCAGGCCTTTTTTGTTGTCAGTTTGAGGCGAATCATCCCCAAAACCTGTAAGGAAGCCGTTTTGGCCGCCCGAACATCGGTTAATAAGGCCAGATTCGCGGTAAATGACGCAGTTTTCGTCCGATCCGTTTGTACAAGCCATACACGTTGGGTATGATACGGGACTTGAGCGCATGCTCAATTCAAGATATAGGAATCATAGGTAATGGCAACCGGTACGGTTAAATGGTTTAACGACGCCAAGGGTTTTGGCTTTATTTCTCCTGACGATGGTGGCGAAGACCTGTTCGCTCACTTCTCGGCGATCAACTCCAACGGCTTCAAGTCGTTGCAAGAAGGTCAAAAGGTCAACTTCGATGTAGTGACCGGCCAGAAAGGCAAGCAAGCTTCGAACATCACGCCAGTGTAATTTTACACAGGCGTACAAAACCCGGCCTCGTGCCGGGTTTTTTGTTGCCTGCGTTTTGCGCAACGCCGGGCGGCACATGTAATTGGCATCAGCTACAGTAAGCGGAACCTGCCCTCTTACCGAGCCAACGCCACCATGCTGATCACTCACGCCGGCCACACGCCCCGTATCGACCCCTCCGCCTGGATTGCCCCAAATGCCGTGATTTGCGGCGATGTCACGATCGGACCCAATTGCCGTGTCATGTACGGCGCCCAGATCATTGCCGAAGGCGACAGCATCCAGATCGGCCAGCAATGCATCGTGCTGGAGAACGCAGTGCTGCGTAGTACCAGTTCACATTCGTTGTGCATGGGGGATTACTGCCTGGTAGGGCCAGGTGCGCATCTGGCTGGCTGCACGGTGGAAAACCAGGTCTTTATCGCTACCGGAGCAGCCGTATTTCATGGCGCGCATCTGGAACAGGGTTGTGAAGTCCGTATTCATGCCGTGGTGCATATCAAGACGCGCGTCCCCGCTCACGAGCACGTGCCGATTGGTTGGGTCGCGGTGGGCGATCCGGCGCATATTTTGCCTGCCTCGGCACACGAACAAATCTGGCGTCATCAGCAACCGCTCAATTTCCCCCTTACCGTCTACGGCATCGATCGCGGCGAGGCAGATATGCTCAAGATCACGGCCAGGATGGCTGACCTCTTGAACAGCCACGCCGATGATCAACCCGCATGAGCTGACCTAAGCTTTATTGTTCGTTAAGCAGGACAATCATTGCACCTTACCGTCCAATTATTAGCTTGCTAACGAATATTCTCCGTGGTAACTTTTACCACATGGATGATCTCGATACGCTCCGCCTCGCTCTGACCAGTTCCCTGTTACAAGTTGGCCGCCACTGGCGCCAGGTGTCGCAGGATGTCGTCACGGTATATGGCGTTTCCGCTGCTTGTGCCACCCCGCTGCTGTTCATCGGCCGGCTGGGTGAAGGAGTACGCCAGGTAGCATTGGCTGACTATGTTGGAATAGAGAGCCCATCGCTGGTCCGTCTACTGGATCAGCTATGCAAAGCGGGCCTGATAAGGCGCGAGGTAGATCCGGCGGATCGGCGTGCCAATACGTTGTGGCTGACAGATACGGGGCGGGCCATGAGCGAAAAAATCGAACAGGATTTGATCAGCCTGCGCGCTGAGGTGCTCAAACACATTAGCCAGGAAGACCTCCAGGCCACACTGCGGGTCTTTGGCGCCATTGAAGCAGCCGCGGCCAGTAACGCTGACGCTGGCACGCCATCATGATTCATTGGCCCACCGCCAGAGACTGGCTGTTTTCTTTCAAAGCCTTTTTTGCCTCGATGCTGGCTTTGTATATTGCGTTCGCCCTGGGTTTGCCGCGCCCTTACTGGGCCATGGCCGCGGTGTATGTGGTTTCGCACCCGCTTACCGGCGCCACCCGCTCCAAAGCGCTGTACCGGGTACTTGGCACCATTCTGGGTGCCAGCGCAGCGGTGGCGCTGGTGCCGCTGCTGATTGACGCACCGGTGTTGCTCTCCGCCGCGATCGGCGCCTGGACTGGCACGCTGTTGTATATCTCTTTGCTGGATCGCACCCCACGCGCTTACGTATTCATGCTGGCGGCGTACACCTTGCCGATGATCGCCCTGCCCGCGGTCAATGCGCCACAAAACGTGTTTGATATTGCCAGCGCCCGGACACAAGAAATCCTGGTCGGCATTCTGAGCGCCAGCGTGGTGGCGGGTCTGATTTTTCCGGGCAAAGTTGCGCCAGTGATCAGTGCACGCACCGCGGGCTGGTTGCGTGATGCCGCTGCCTGGGCCGCCGATACACTCACCCCGGCGGCAGATCAGCGCGCACATCTGGCCAGTCGGCATCGTCTGGCATCTGACATTCTGGCGCTAGACCAACTCATCAGCCAGTTGGCTTATGACCCCGACACCGCAGACACCGTCGGCTACGCCCGTGCCTTGCGGGGACGCATGAGCATGCTGCTACCGGTTTTGTCATCCATGAGCGGCATGATGCAAGAGCTGCGCGCCAACAACCAGGCGCTGCCTGATGGTGTCGACACGCTAATGCACGACGTCACCCAATGGATTCTCTCGCCCGCGTCACGCCCGGAAGACGGCGAGCGCCTGAAAGAAGAAATCGCCCGATTGGGTCAGACCGTGGTGCATAGCAGCGAATGGCGCAGCGCGCTCGGCCGCACCATGCGCTCGCGCGTTGGGACACTGGTCGAATTGTGGCAAGACTGTCTACACCTGCAACAATTGTTATCGGGGCGAGAAGGCGTCAAACCCTGGGTGCCGGTGTACACCCGCCGGGATGTGAATGGCGGTGCGCGTCATTACGATCACGGCATCATGCTGTTTTCCGACATCAACGCTTCCGTCTCTATTTTTGCCGGTTGCATGATCTGGATTGGCATGGGCTGGGAAGATGGCGCGGGCGCGGTCACGCTGGGTGCGGTGGCATCCTGTTTCTTTGCCGCGATGGATGA
>JASLES010000373.1 GCA_030151005.1 Silvimonas sp. | reverse complement strand
CTGTTTGTGCCCGACCAGGGGCTTGCAATACACGATTGACGGTCCCCCCGGTATCAAACTGACGGGAGCACCGCTTGTCCCACACCCATATCAGCATACGCCTACAGCACGTCGCTGGCGGTGGCCTGCACTATGGCAAGTCCGGTTATTCAGGCGGCGTTGACCTTGCCGCAGCCTTCACGAGAACCCAATGAACGCAGATCGACTTTCAATCCTCTACGTAGAAGATAACGAGATGCTCCGCGCGACCATTGTGGAGTACCTGGAAGAAATGAGCCTGCCAGTCACCCCGGTGGCCAGCGCAGAAGACGCCCTGGAACAACTGGCCCGGCACGATTTTGACGTGCTGCTCACCGACGTTAGCTTGCCTGGCCGCTCTGGCATAGAACTGGGCCGCGACGCCCTGACACTGCACCCGCAAATGCACCTGATTTTCTCGACCGGTCACGATGTAGCCGGCCTTGTACACAACCTGCCCAACACGCAATGCCTGCCCAAACCATTTGATCTGGACGACATTGACACCGTGTTGAACAACGTACGACAAGCACTGGCCGAGCGGGCGTGAACACCCAATTTCAAGCAGACGGTTTGCGAAGTTGGGGTTGCTTTTGATCTTGCCGTTGCTTTTGACGTTTCCCCCCATAAAAGCCCAGCGCCGAAGGAGTGGAGGGAGACCCCAGGCTCCCGACCGACTGAGGGAAGCCCGGAGGGCCGCCCGGCTGGGGTCGCCTTTCTTTGGTTACTTTCTTTGGGGCCGCCGAGGTGGCGAAGCAAAGAAAGTGACGTGGGCCCGGCACCGCAGGTATCAAATGCCCTTCAAACCCGCGCCGCAAGGCGCTAACAGAAGTGGTTCAAGATTTTGCGGCCGCCACGGTGGATTGTCGCTTCGCTCCGAATCCACCCTACAGCCAGCCTTGCAAAGGCTACCTACAGTGGCCGACTGGATTCCCGCTTTCGCAGGAATGACGAGTCAGCCACAAAGCCAGCCATCCCGCATTTCTCCAAAGCGCAAATCCACCCCTACCCGTGTAGGACTCAATCCGACATCCTTACACGCCGACTCATGACATCATCCCGCCTGATTCTTGAAGTATGTGCGGCAACCGCATTCCCAAACCGGCCACAACGACAACGCAGAACACCATGACCGATTTATCGCTTCCGGAAAACACCTTTCGCCGCATTCTGGCGCGCAATGTCCTCGCGCCCTTGATCGTCGCGGCGGTCACCAGCGCCATCTACATTGGGCTTGTGCTGTATCTGCAAAGCGTCAGCCGCTGGGTAGATCATGCCGATCAGGTCATCAGCAAAACCACGGCCGTCACCAAACTGCTGGTTGACGGCGAAACGGGCCTGCGTGGCTACGTCATTACCGGTAAGGCCACTTTCCTTGAGCCTTACAATAATTCCAGCGAGCAGTTTCTGGACGCCCTGCGCGAGGCCCGCGCGCTGGCGGCAGACAATCCCAGTCAGCAGGCTTTTTTCAGCCGGGCGGAAGAACGCTACAAGCAATGGCATAGCTATGCCGAGCACGTGATCAAGGCGCGCCAGGACGGCATGCAAAATGCCAGCGACTACATCACCTCTGAATCTGGCAAAGCGCAAATGGACCAATTGCGCGGCTTTTTCAGCCAGATCATCCAGACCGAAGAAGCCTCCCGCGCGCAACGCAATGCCGAGGTGGAAAGCACGGTCAACTGGTTACTGGGTCTGACCCTGGGCATTGGTCTGTTTTCTGGCGTGGTGCTGGTGCTGAGCGGTCGGCGCCAGTTGCAACAACTATCGCAAGCCTATGGCGAAACACTGGAGCAGCAGCGCGACCACAACCAGCATCTGGAACGGCAAAGCTGGCTACGCAAGGGCCAGACCGAGCTGGCCACGGTGATGCTGGGCGAGCAGAACGTCCAGATGCTGGCGTCCAATATGCTCGATTTCATGGTGCGTTATCTGGGCGCGGCCGTGGGCGCGGTCTATGTCAGCGCCGACCGCCAGCATTTCACCCGCATCAGCCAGTACGCTCTTGAAGCCACGGCGCTGGAAAGCCAGCGCGAATTCCAGTTGCGCGAAGGCATTGCGGGCCAGGCTGCGGCAGATAATCGCGTCATGGTGCTGGATGATATTCCGGCGGATTACCTGCGCGTGTCTTCCGCACTGGGCAATGGCAAACCGCGTGCGGTGCTGGTGGTGCCGGCGCGCGGCGATCGCTTTGTTAATCTGGTCATGGAGCTTTCGTTTACCAATGCCATGCCCGACCAGGCTCAGGAATTTGTGAATCTGGTGGCGCACGCCATGGGCACGGCCATCGATAGCGCGCAGTATCGCGAGCAATTGCAGAACATGCTCAGTGAAACACAGCAACTGAATGAAGAACTGCAAGCCCAGCAAGAAGAACTGAAAGTCGCCAACGAAGAGCTGGAAGAGCAATCCCGCTCCTTGCGGGAATCCCAGGTGCGGCTGGAAAGCCAGCAAGTAGAGCTAGAGCAAACCAACGATCAACTGGAAGAACAAACCCAAACCCTGCAGCAGCAACGTGATGAACTGGATGCCCGCAACGAGGCGTTGGGCATGGTGCACGTACAGCTGGAAGAACGCGCCGATGAACTGTTGCGCGCCAGCCGCTACAAGAGCGAGTTCCTCGCCAATATGTCCCACGAATTGCGCACGCCGCTCAATAGCGCGCTGATTCTGTCCAAACTGCTGGCCGATAACACTGAGGGCAATCTGTCGCCAGAACAGGTGCAGTTTGCCAGCTCCATTTATTCATCCGGCAACGACCTGCTGACCCTGATCAATGACATTCTGGATCTGTCCAAGGTGGAAGCCGGCAAGCTGGATATCTGGCCAGAAGATATCCCGACCAGCCGCCTGCTGGAGGGGCTGGAGCAAATGTTCAAGCCGCTGGCCCAAAGCAAAGGGGTCGAGCTGGAAATCGTGGCGCGGACAGATTTGCCGCGCACCATCGTGTCTGATCTGGCGCGTTTGCAGCAGATTTTGAAGAACTTGTTGTCTAATGCCATCAAGTTCACCGAAAAAGGCACTGTGCATATCGTGGCCGGGCTGAACGGCCCCGGTGAGGTAGCCTTTGCGGTATCTGATACCGGGATCGGGATCGCACCCAACGAACTGCAAGCCATTTTTGATGCCTTTCACCAGGCCGATGGCGCCACCAACCGCAAGTTTGGCGGCACGGGCCTGGGGCTGACCATTTCCCGGGATCTGGCAGGATTGCTGGGCGGCACCATCACCGTGCAGAGCACGCCGGGCACGGGCAGCACCTTTACCTTGATCCTTCCGCTGACCATGCCGCAAGCGGCTGCTGACGGCGAGCGCGAGCCCGTCACCGCCGCACCGCCCCCCCGCCCCGCCCTGCCCCCGCCAGCAGAACCCGCCGAGCCCGCGCTGCCGGATGACCGGGATCAGCTCCGGCCCAATGCGCGCAAGGTGCTGATCATTGAGGACGATCCCACCTTTGCCCGCATTTTGTACACGCAAGGCAAGGAGCTTGGTTTTGATTGCCTGCTGGCCAACAGCGCCCAGGCCGGCTTTGATCTGGCGCTGAACACCATGCCAGACGCCGTCATGCTGGACATGAAACTGCCTGATCAATCGGGCATGACCGTGCTGGAACGGCTCAAAGAGGAACCCCGTACGCGGCATATTCCGGTGCATGTCATTTCCGGCATTGATAGCAGCCACGCCGCCTTGCAGGCCGGGGCGATTGGCTACGCGCTCAAGCCGGCTGATCGGGAAGCCTTGCGCAAGGTGTTTGCGCGCATTGAAGCCAAGTTGTCCCAGGCCATCAAGCATGTGCTGGTGGTGGAAGACGACCCGCTGCAGCGCGAAAGCATGATGAAGCTGATTGCCGATGAAGACGTCAAGATCACCGCTGTGGCCCTGGCAGAAGACGCGCTGCAGCACCTGAAAGAAACCAGCTTTGACTGCATGGTGGTCGACCTGACCCTGCCAGACATGGCCGGCTATGAACTGTTAAAGCGCATGGCCGCCGACACCGCTTACGCTTTCCCGCCGGTCATCGTCTATACCGGCCGCGTGCTCAGCCGGGAAGAAGAAGCGGAACTGCGCCGGTATTCGCACTCCATCATCATCAAGGGCGCCCGTTCGCCAGAACGGCTACTTGATGAAGTCACACTGTTTTTGCACCGCGTAGAAACCACGCTTGCGCCAGAACGCCAGCAAATGCTCAAAGTGGCGCGCAGCCGCGAAAAAGCATTTGAAGGCCGCAAGATCATGGTGGTGGATGACGACGTGCGCAATATCTTTGCGCTGACCAGCGCACTGGAGCCCAAAGGCGCCCAGATTGTCATTGCCCGCAATGGCCGCGACGCGCTGGAAAAACTGGATAGCGATCCGGAGATTGATCTGGTGCTGATGGACATCATGATGCCGGAAATGGATGGCTACACCGCCATGCGCCAGATCCGCGCAGATGAACGCTTTGCCCGCCTGCCCATCATTGCGGTCACCGCCAACGCCATGCGCGACGATCAGGAAAAATGCCTTGCTGCCGGCGCCAATGATTATCTGGCCAAGCCGATTGATCTGGACAAGCTCTTGTCGCTGATCCGGGTCTGGATGCCCAAGCTGAGCCGCCTGTGACCTACGCCGCCGCCGATTTTGACATTGAATTGCGCTTGCTGATTGAGGCCATCTACCTCAAGTACAGCTACGACTTTCGCAACTACTCGCCCGCCTCCATGAAGCGGCGGGTCGCGCACGCCCTGCAACAGTTTGGCTGCCAGACGGTCAGCCAGTTGCAACACCGGGTCATCCACGATGCCGATTGTTTTCCGGCGTTGCTGCAATATCTGACGATTCCGGTGAGCGAGATGTTCCGCGACCCGAACTACTTCAGTGCCTTGCGGGAGCAAGTGCTGCCCATTTTGCATACCTACCCCACCATCAAGGTGTGGATTGCCGGTTGCAGCACGGGCGAAGAAGTCTATTCCATGGCCATCATGCTCAAGGAAGAAGGCCTGCTGGATCGCGCCATCATTTACGCCACGGACATCAATCCGCACAGCCTGCAAAAGGCCGAAGCCGGTATTTACCCGCAGGAAAGCATGGCGTTGTTTGAACGCAATTACGACAAGGCCGGTGGCACGCGCGCTTTGTCGGACTACTGCACGTCGGCCTATGGCTCCGTGCTGTTCGACAAATCACTGCGTCGCAACGTGATCTTTGCCGATCACAGCCTGGCCACGGACAGCGTGTTCTCTGAGGTGCAACTGATCTCTTGTCGTAACGTGCTGATCTATTTCAACAAGAATCTGCAAAACCGCGCCTTCGGGCTGTTTCATCAGTCGCTGGTACATCGTGGTTTTCTGGGGCTGGGTTCGAAAGAAACGGTGCAGTTTTCTGAATATGCCAAAGAGTTCGAACCCTTTGCCAAAACCGAACGGGTGTTTCGCAAGGTATGACCATACATTTGCAACCGCGTGAAACGCGCCATTTGCCACCCACGGTACTGATTGGGGGCTCGGCCGGCAGTGTGGAAGCACTGGGGCTGATTCTGCCTGCCTTACCGGCCGGCTTTGGCGCGGCTGTCGTGATCGTGATCCACCTGCCGTCCAGCAGCCCCAGCCTGCTGGTCGACATCTTTGCCCCGCGCATGGCCTTGCCAGTGGCGGAGGTGCATGACAAGGTGCAGCTCAAAGCCGGGCAGGTCTACTTTGCACCGCCCGATTATCATGTGCTGGTTGAGCCGGAGGGCCAGTTGACGCTCAATGACGATCCACCCGTGCATTTTTGCCGCCCGGCGATTGATCTGTTATTTGAATCCGGCGCAGATGCGCTGGGCAAACGCGCGGTGGGCGTCTTGCTGACCGGTGCCAATCAGGATGGTGCTGCGGGTATGGCCGCACTGGCGGCAGTGGGTGCAACCACCATCGTGCAAGACCCGGCCGATGCGCAGTCTGCGTTCATGCCGGCCAGCGCTCTGCGCCACACGGCAGTTGACCGGATTTTGCCCGCCAGAGAGATCGGCCCGGCACTGGCGGCCCATGTTTATGGATAAAGTCATGCAGCCAGCCAAAGCCAAAATTCTGGTGGTCGATGACCTGGCAGAGAACTTGCTCGCGCTCGAAGCATTGATACGCAGCAACGAGCTGGAAATCCATACCGCGCAATCGGGCTTGCAAGCGCTGGAACTGATTTTGCTGCATGACTTTGCGCTGGCCCTGATCGATGTACAGATGCCAGGCATGAACGGGTTTGAACTGGCCGAGTTCATGCGCGGCACGGAAAAATCCAAGCACGTGCCCATTGTGTTTGTCACCGCCGGCAACAAAGAACACTTTGTATTCAAAGGCTACGAAAGCGGCGCGGTAGATTTTTTGCACAAGCCGCTGGACGCACACGCGGTACGCAGCAAGATCAATATTTTTGTCGAACTGCATCAGCAGCGCCTTGCCATGCGCTGCCAGTTGCAGGAACTCCAGGCCAGCCGCGCCGCGCAGGAAAAGCTGCTGCTGCAGCTGCAAAAAACCCAGGGTGAGTTACAACAAGCCGTGCGCGTGCGCGATGACTTTATGGCCATTGCCTCGCATGAACTCAAAACCCCGCTGGCCACCCTCAAACTGCAAAACCAGTTGCGCCAGCGCCATCTGGACCGGGATAACCTGGACGCCTTTGCGCCAGACAAACTCCGGAAAATGACCCAGACCGATTCACGGCTGGTGGAAAGCATCATCCGTTTGATCGACGACATGCTGGATGTCTCCCGCATTCGCGTGGGCAAGCTGACCTACGCCACCACCGAATTCGACCTGTCCGAACTCACCCATGAAATCGTTGAGCGTTTTGCCGATCAGCTCACACAGTCCAACCACGGTTACACGCTAGAGATCACGGACGGCATTGTGGGGCTATGGGATCGCTACCGGCTTGATCAGGTGATTACCAATCTGATCACCAATGCCATCCGGTACGGCAATGGCAAACCCGTGACCATCAAGCTCTCCCGCCAAGATGAGCAAGTCCACCTGTCGGTGCGTGATCAGGGCGTGGGGATTGCCCCGCAAGACAAGGCGCGCATCTTCCAGGTGTTCGAACGCGCTTCAGGCACCAGCGAATACGGCGGATTAGGACTGGGTTTGTTTATCGTGGCGCAAATTGTAGAGGCGCATAACGGCCGCATCAGGCTGGATAGCACGCCGGGTGAAGGCAGCACCTTTACCGTGGAACTCCCCATCAAAGAAGGGGTAGCCGGGGCCAATCCGCCGCTCTTTACGCCAGCGCCGCACAGCCCAGCAGCACAGTAAACAGCGCGGCCCGTCGCCCGGCGAAACGCGGCAGATAGAGTTCTGCCGCCAGCAACGCCCCAGCCGCGGGCATTAACCCGGGCGCGGGTGGCGACAGGCTCAGTGCCAGCATCAAGAGGCCGCAGGTTTTCAGGCAATCCACCCCCTGGTTCAGACCAAACCGCAGGCAATCACCATCTGCCCGCCAACCGCTCGCCGCCAGCGGCTGGGTACGGTGGCACCGCAATAACAAGCGTTGCCGGGCCGGCAAGCGTTGCCACAGCACCGCGCCGGCAAACAGGGGCACGAGCGCTACGGTGGGCACGGTCATCGCCCCTTGCCAGATCCACACTGGCAACCCAGCCACCAACCACGGCAGCAACCAGCCCAACACAAAAGCGCCCATGGCACGCCAGCGTCGCTGCCGCAAGCTACGAAACGCCACATGCCGCAACGCCGGCAACCAGCGCGGCGACATCATGGCCAGCAGCATCAACAGCCCACCCAGCACACGCGGCAGCAAGGGGCCAGCAGCCTGCACGCCAGTGGCGGTACACAGCACCAGCAGCGGCGCGCTGGCACCGGACGGTACCAACAGCAGCGACCACGCCACCGCACACACCGCCAGCGCCACCCATTCTGGATGCCACATCAGCCATTGCCGCAACGTGAGCAATTCAGTCTCCGTAGTACAGGCTGATGCGGCCTACTTGCAGATCAGGTGCGGACTGGCCGGCCCGCAACGGCGCAAAGGTTACGCGCAGGTTGTGCGCATCCCACGTACCAGCGGCTTTCAGGTGCTCGACCACGCTGGTGACATCCAGCACGTAAGTCAGACCACTGCCCTGATGCAAGAGATCGCTGCCCGAAGCGGCCTGTACCCCAAACATGGGTAATGTTCCGGCAAAACACGGGTCTGACTGCGCGGGTGGGTTGGCGCTATCTGCTGCATTCAGATACACGCCATAGCCGCCGGGCCGGCCGCTGCCCGTGATGTTTTCCAGGTTCAGATAAACCCGGGTGACCGGCGCGGACGTCAGTGCCGCACCGCGCACGCTGGCCGCGCCAGCCTGGAGGGGAACTTGCGCCGTGGTCGGCGCATTGGCCAGTGCATGCGCGGCAGAAGTCCCGCCCGCCAGTTCTGCCGGCTGTTGCACCACGGCACCCATCGGGCCGCCCACGGCGGCATGGGGACTCACTGCGGCCCCCGTGGCCAGCGGGTCTGAGGTGTCTTCATACTGGTACCCCAAAAGTGGGTTGGTGGTGTCGAGCATCTGGCTGGGCATATACGTCTGGACCTGGCCATTGGCATCGTGAAACTGGAATTTGGCATTACCGGCCGACAACCAGGCCGTATCGGCCGGATTTTTGTGGCTGGCAAGCCGGTTTAGCCACACCTGCCACAGGCGGTCGATATTGGCATGATGCAGCCAGAAAATCGGGTCCAGCGCGGCGGTCTCAAACGCACTCATCAAACCGCTATCGCCCCCTACCGCCACATGCACATCACCATGTGGTGTTTTCTCCAGCGCACCGGTGGGGCCGTTGCCATGATTAAACCCGGTTTTGGGCCCGCCAAAACCAGGGTGGCCACCATCAGCAATACCGGTAAACAAGGCATCCGCCAGGCAACGGATATCGACTTCCGCCGGCGTCATGCCGATGTCACCGTTGTCGTTGGGCGCGCGGGCGCTGACGTTGAGTGCGTTGGGGCTGCCATCTGGCAAGGTGGGCAGAAAAAAGGCCATGGGCAAACGCCGGGCGTTGGGGTTGCTGGTGTCGCTGTAGTTCCAGTACGGTAAAGACCACCCGGCCGGGCCGCCCAGTTTGACTACCGTGGCCGCCACGATCGCCTCAAAGCACAGCAGATACATGCGATGCCACGGCAGGAAAAACCAGGATGAATGCTGGCACTGACTCCAGAACGCACGCTGATCTGCGGCGCTGGGGAGTGTGTCGCTGTCGCTGGCAAACGGATCTTGATCCCGCTGGTAGCCGTGAATGGCGGCTTGATAACGCCAACTGGTCGGGTCATTGAAAGGCCGCGTCTGCATATCCGCCACGGCTTTGGCATACCACAGCAAGGTTGGGTCCCACTGCGGCAATTTGTTCACATCCTGACGAACCCGAGTGGCCATGGTAGCACCTCCAGAACTGTCTCCCCGACCGTTCACCCCCGCCACGCTTATCGCCTGGTTCTGCATGGGTTCTGGCTCAGCCCTGGCGCACTGTCAACCCGACATGCCATGTGGTCTGGACAAAGGGCAGCCTTGTGCCAGATTAAGAGATCAGCCTCATATTTTTGGTGGCTGGCCGTGCTGCCAGCATTCGTTCTCTTTTCAGGAGCCTGCCATGAGTATCACCCCCCTCTCCCCGCCTATCGAAACTGGTGAAACCGGCGGTTTGCACACGCACCTGGATAACCTGGAAAGCGCGCTGGATTACGCCCTGGCCAAAAAAGAAAGCCCCCGGACGCCTAACCGGGAAACCTGGCAGGTGACGTTTGACACGGTGTCCCGCGCGGTGGATAGCAAAGACGCCGGGGACATTGCGGCAGCGCATGCCCAGTTGACCAAGGCGATTGGGGAGACGTTGCGGGCGACGGGGAAATTGCCGTATTGAATGTGCTGGGACACGTGGGTGGGGATGCAGATTGGCTGGACGGGAATCCAGTGGGGCCGCTCCGGCCCCGTTCTCTGGCGAGAACCGATGTGTTAGCGCCTTGCGGCGCGGGTTTGAAGGGCATTTGATACCCGCGGTGGCGGGAGCACCCTACTTTCTTTGCTTCGCCAAAGAAAGTAGGCAAAGAAAGGCGACCCCAGCCTGGCGGCCCTCCGGGCTGCCCTCAGTCGGTCGGGAGCCTGAGGTCTCCCTCCCTTCTTCGGCGCTGGGCTTTAATGGGGGACGAAAGTCAAAAGCAACGGCAACGGCAACGGCAACGGCAACGGCAACGGCAACGGCAACGGCAACGGCAACGGCAACGGCAACGGCAATTCAACACGCTTTCCACTGACTCGACATTCCGGTCCTCGGCGGCCCCCTTGCGCCGGAATCCAGCTGCGACGTATGCGTGCTACTCAGGACAATTCAAAGCAGTTACAGCCGTCCACCGCAAGCAGCCCGTTGGGCTGCGGACTGGATTCCCGCTTCCGCGGGAATGACGAAGTAGCGGGCATGGTGAACTGTTCTTGCAAGCAGGCGGTTTGCAGGGTCGGGGTTGCTTTGGTTGTGGTTGTGGCTTTTGATGTTGCCGTTGCCGTCGCCGTTGTTTTTGATGTTGAAGTTGCCTTTGATCTGCCTCCCCTCCGGCAGCGCCGAGCATCGCAGTGAGGGCCGGGGTTTCGGCGTAAGGGT
>JASLES010000305.1 GCA_030151005.1 Silvimonas sp. | reverse complement strand
TTTGCGGCCTGGCGTGCCGGATTCCATATAGTCTTGCGCGTCAAAGTGAGAGCGCGTGCTGTCGGGCGAGCCCGAGGCATGGACAAAGCCCAACTGGCCGGATTGCCACAGGGGCAAAAGCGGGGCAAGCGCCGGGTGCAGGCCAAAGTAACCATCCAGATCCAGCACACCGTTGTCTGCGCCTGGCTTGCCCAGCGCAATGCTGCTGCGCGCGGCGTAGTAGCCCGGATCGCCATAAGGCGTGACCACGTTCAGGCCATCGACCGCGCCACGCAACATGATGACCACCAGCCGTTTTCCTGCCGGTGCGCCGGGCGCGGCCGTGGCACCCCAGGCGTTGCGGCCCAGTGGCAGTATCAGCGACCCGCTCAGGGCGGCCAGTTTCAGAAAATCACGACGATGCATGATGCACTCCTGACGCTCAATACTTCATGAAATCCGGACTGCCCAGCACCAGTGCGGCCTGCAGTCTGGCCGGGCTCTCCGCAATAGTGCTGCGGGTTTTGCCAGAGATACTGCTGCCCAGCGTGGCGTACAGCGTTGCGGCGTCTATTGGATCAAAACCGCCACGGCCTTGTGCGACCGCAGAGGCGTCATCCATCTCGTCCGGCGCTTTATTCAGCGGCAACTTGCCAGAAGCCAGCGCGGTGGCGAAGGCGGCGCGTTTGGCCAGCGCATCCTGGTTAAGCCAGGCTGTGTCGGTGACCTTGTAACCATCTGGCGTTTGCCAGCCGTACAACGGCATGCCCATTTGTGCCAGCGTGCGCAGTATCGGCCGCGGGTTGGTCAGTGGTACGCCGGTGGCGCGCAAGCTGGAAATCACATAACGGTACGGGCTCTTGAAGCGTGTACCGGCATTGGCACCAGCGGTAAATTCCGGGCTGGTGAGCAAGGTGTGCATGACTTCTCGCAGATCGCCATCGGTGCGGGTAAAGGTTTGCGCCATGCGGTCAACCAGCGCGGGCGGCGGGTTGTCCGCCACAAAATACTGCGCCAGTTGATAGCTAATGTGGTGGGCGGTGGCCGGTGCGCGGGCCAGTTGATCCAGCGCCAGGTCACCCTCACGCTGGCCCTGGTTGTTGATCACTTGGCCCAGCCAGTGTTTGGTGCCGGTGTCATGGCGGCGCGGGTCAAAATAAAACGCACTGGCACCTTCGCCCTGGCGGGGGTTGATGGTCCAGCCGGTGAGCATGCGTGCCAGTTCGGTGACGTCGGTTTGTGTGTAACCGCCATCCACGCCCAGGGTGTGCAGTTCCATTAGTTCACGGGCGTAGTTTTCATTCAGACCGCTGGATTTGGTTTGCTGACCCAACGCTGCACGCGGCGTAAACCCTGGGGCGACCGAGAGCCAGTTGTCCAGATAGAACAACATGGCAGGGTGGTGCGCTGTGGCGCCCAACAGATCGCGGAACTTGCCCAGCACGTACGGGCGGATGGCTTCACGCTCGTAACTGGCAATCAAGGCCCGATCCAGCCCTTTGCCCTGAAATACGTTGAAGTGGTTGAACCAGAATTCCACTAACACTTCTTGCAATTGGTTGGGGCTATTCACGGCTTGTAATAGCCGCGCCTGGGCTGCTTCTTCCGTGATTTGCCGGTAAAGATCCTGCCGGTCTTGCTTGCCGGCTTCCGGATCTTTTTTGGCTGCTTGTGCCGCCTGCCTGAACTGCCGGATCAATTCATCCTGCGACAAGCGCGTGGTTTGCAATGCACCCAGTTGCTGTTGCAAAGCCGGGGGCAACGGTGTGCGCTCCGGGTGGAGTTGATCGTCCAGATAACGGTCGACGCCACTGGCCATGACACGCGCCACGTCGCCCGGCGCCGGCCCATAGGCCACGCGGTTCAGTACATAGAGTGCCTGCGCTTCGGTGGCAGGCGCGGCCAGGCTGATGCCCGGCAGCACCGCCGACACCGCCAGCAAGGCGGGCAACAATACGTTCAATGCAGCCTTGTGGCGGGTCATGATGTGGCTCCGGATTTACTTGCCGATTTCGTGGCTAACCGCGTTTTCTTGCTGGTTCAGGCTGTGTTGATCGGTCTTGGTCAGGTGACCGTTGTCGTGCGAGGCCATGTCACGCTCTTCCTGACGGATCTGGTGATCTTGCGTGTGCAAAGACTTGGCCTGCGCCTTGGTGATCTGGCCATCTTTCACTTCATTGTGGATGCGCTTGTCCTGATTGTTCAGGCGGCTGTTCACTTGCTCCCGGCGCGGGTGGTCTTTCTGCCATTGGGTATCGGCCATGACGTGGCCAGCCAGCAGGGCAGAAACAGTAGCAATGCTGATAACGATCTTGTTCATGGTGTGTACTCCCCGTAGTGAAATGAATGTGTTGTGCCGATGTGTCGGCTACAGGGGAAATAACGGGCCCGCTGACAGGCCCGTGTACACAGCTAACGTCACGATACGTTGCGGTACGTGCAGAAAAGTGAGCCGGTTCACCCGCCCGGCATCAGCACGCGGTTGGCGCTGAACGGGTGTCAACCGCCAGCGCGCAAGCGGGTTACGCGCGGGCGTTTACCAACCCACTGCCACGATCAGATGGTTGGGGTTGTTACAGCCCACGTCAGAAGAATGGCTGCCGACATCGTCATAAGAAAACCCGTAAGCCAGGCCGGCAATGCCGTGGGTATGCCAGAACCTGGCGTACTGGTTAGCCGGTTCTGCCGGGTAGAAGGCACTTTGCGGCACGGTGCTCCAGAAATTGGGGTTCACCAGCGTGCCATCTGCCTTGAACGTGCCGGGTTTTTCTGCGACATGGCGTTCTACGGCGGCGATCAGGTCTGGGCGGGAGCCATCGGCAAACCGGAGGAACGGTGTGGGCTTGGGCACGATGCTGGTATCAATGCCATTGGCCGCCCAGACCTGGTCGATATACGCGTTGTAATACGCGGCATTGGCACCGTTGGCGGCAAAGTTGCTGGCGCTGCCCGGTTCCACAATGCGGTACGGCGCAAACTGGGTGGCGGTGCTGGCAAAGGCGGCAGAGACCTCGCCCAGATACTTCTGGAAGGTGACCGTGCGGTCTTCCAGGAAGGTGCCGTAGTCTTCGCCGCGCTGCACATCCGTACCATCTGCGCATTGCAGGCGGATAGCCAGTTTCAGGCCAAAGGCATCCACGCGGGTGGTGTCACCGTTGAAGTTCCAGGGTTGCGAGCTATTGCTGCGGCCGACGTTGAACTCAATGAAATCGTAATAACTGGTGTTGCTGGTGGTTGCAGCGGTCTGATTGGGGGCAATGAAGAAATACATGCGGGCAGAGTTGATGCCGGGCATGTCGTACACCGGTTCATCGGCAATTGAATGGAATTCGTTGACCTGGCCGCCGCTGGCATTGGTGCCGGAAATCTTCCAGAAAATCTGCGCGTCCGGATACTTGCCGCCAGTCTGGTTAACGAACGAGACCGTCATGACATTGGTGGCGGCAGGCAAGGCAGCCACATTGCCCCAGAACGCGGCGGGCGGAGAGCCATCTGCATTCGGGTTCAGGTGCACCGCAGCCTGGTTTGATGCCGTAACGCCCGTGCCGTTGCTGACAGCCACTGCGTAAACGCCTCCGTCATCGCCCGCTGCTGCGGCGTTGGCAAAATAACTGGCCGAGGTTGCACCGGCAATCGCCACGCCGTTTTTGTACCACTGCCAACCGGTCGCGCCAGGCGCGGTGACAAAGTAAAACGCGCGCTGACCCACAGAGACCGTCTGGTCTGCCGGTTGCGTGGTGATCTGCGGGCCATTGCCGCTGGACGTCAACGGAATAGTCGGGGCACTGGTATTGCTGGCGCTGGTGGTGTCGCCACCGCCACCGCCACCGCCGCCACAAGCGGTCAGCAAGGTGAGCGTGGCAAGACTGAGCAAACCGGGCGCAATGCACCGGGAAAGTACAAATGAACGGGTCATGAGCGGGCCTTTTGTCCTGAGGGTGATTTTCTGGTTCTGGGGCACTGCAGGTCTGACTATGCCGGGCACCGGCACCTGCGATTGAACGCTTTTTGCCGCGGTTTTCTTCCTGCTTTTAGCTTGAAAGGCGCTGGTGGGGCGACAGCCGTAGGCGACGGTTCCGGATCAAAGCGGTTTGGCGTTTTGGCGGGTTTTTGTCTCATACCGGTTTGTCTGTTTTACTGAAACCGTTTTCAATCATGTTGACCAATTCCTGTTAACGCTAACAAGGCCGCTCACGATTTCAGGCAAGCCTCCTGTCAGAAAAAACAGTCCGACCATGCGCTTTTTTGGCACTTTTTCACAAAATAATGGTTTAGAATCACCAAAAAATAGCCGCATTGCCCATATTTGCACCAATGTTGTGCATTTTGACGCAGGGCATGCGGTAGGAGGTGGAGATGTGTTTGGCCGTCATTTTTTATCCATATTTGAAATCGATTTCATTATGGAGTGGCGACTGAGGCACAAAAAGAGCATGTAAACCAGTTGTTTACCGGTTTTGCATGCCCGGCGCGCGTGTAAACGTGTGATGGGAATGAAATCAATTTCAGAGCCAGACCTTCTGCACAAGGGCGGTTTTGCCTATGCAAAAGGCGCTGGTTGAGAGCGCAAAAGGGTTGCCGTTGCCTGCATGGGGTGGGCAACGATGCGCTGGTCGTCACGCTGCAACCGGGCATGTCCTGGTCTGCGGCGTAGTCGTTGACGCTGGCAGTTCTGGCTGGCGTGGTTCCTGTTCGTGTTGTTGCTGTCCAAAAAACATCGTCAATGTGGCTCTGACCGCCTCTCTTTGGGGGCGGCGCGCGCATTGGCGACACCATCAAGCAGTATGCGAGGGGTCGTCCATGAAACTTTACGAAACAAGGTTGTTCAGGCAGTTGGCAGGCTGCCTGACCGCCGTTTCGGTACTCACAGGGCTCTATGCGCCCACCGCTGACGCGGTGACGCTAGCGCCCTCGGAGCGCCAGAAAATCAATCTCGGTGAAACACCGTGGAAATACATCAAGGACCAGGATCCAGCCACGGCCATGCAGCCGGGGTTTGATGATTCGTCCTGGTTGTCCGTCGGGATTCCGTATTCCGCCAACCAGCTAGATACCTTCATCAACACCGAATCCGGTGGTGGAGAAGGGGATCTGGACGGCACCAAAAACTGGTACCGCAAGCATTTCACGCTGGACGCCTCCAATAGCAACCGCAAGGTGCTGGTAGAGTTTGAAGGCGCGCATACCGGCGCGCAGGTGTACGTGAATGGCACGTTTATTCCCGGCACCAGCGCCATCAATCCGCAAGCCACGCACGTGGTCGGGTTTATCCCCTTTATGGTGGATATCACCCCCTACGTGAAGTTTGACGGGTCAGACAACGTGCTGGCGGTGAAGGTCGCCAAGGGCGATACGTTCTTCGAATCCCCCGGGTTCTCGCAGGCGTTCCGTTTTGGTCAGTCTGATGCGGGCTTGTTCCGGCCGGTGTACATGTACATCACGGATAAAGTCCATATTCCGCTGAACGTTTATGCCGGCCAGAACACCTGGGGGACATACGTTGCGACGGTGAGCGCCAGCGATAGCCAGGCCACGGTTGAGGTCCAGACCAATGTTCTCAATGAAGGCACCACGGCGCAGCCCGTCACCCTGACGACGCAGATTGTCGATGCCAGTGGCAATGTGGTGGCCAGCGCACAGGCGCAGAAAACCATCAGCCCGAACGGCACTGGGGCGCTGCAACCTACGTTGTTTGACCAGACCTTGACGGTGAATAACCCCACGCTCTGGTATCCGAACAACAGCCCCTACGGCAAGCCGTACATGTACAAGGTGTTCCATACCGTCAGTATCAATGGCGTGGTGGTGGACTCGGTACAAAGCCCGCTGGGTATCCGCACCATTACCTGGGATAAAGACCTGCCCAGCATCAACGGGCATCGCATGTTCCTGTGGGGTGGTTCCGGCCGGTATGACTATCCGGCGCTGGGTACATCCGTGCCGGAAGAACAGCAATGGCGTGATCTGCAGCAACTGGCGCAAGCCGGCGGCAATCTGTGGCGTCCGGGGCATTCGACCTCCAGCCCGGAGTTTGTCGATGCGGCAGATAACCTGGGTATCTTCGTCATCCAGCCGTCCGGTGATGGCGAAAACGGTTTTGCCAATGCCTGCACCACACCGCCGTGTGACATGCAGACACTCAAGACCGAACTGCATCGCGACATGATCGTGCGTGACCGCAGCCACCCGTCGATTCTGGCGTGGGAGGCCGACAACGGCGCCACAGACACTACCTTTGCGCAGAGTCTGAAAGCGCTCTCCCGCATTTGGGACCCGATCAACACCCGGGCGCAATCTGACCGCACGCCCAACCCGGCCAATGGCGATATTCTGGGTTGCACCATGGAAGGGTGTGAAGTCCTGACCAAGCAGACCTATCCGGGCAGCCCGGCGTGGGGTGCGGAATACTGGGGCGCCGGTACGGCCCGCCAGGCTTGGGACTATGAACTGGCCTTTGCCGCGCCGTTCCTGGATAACTGGCGCAAGGGCGTAGCTATTAACGCCTTCGGGATGGCGCAGTGGTATTTTGCGGATTCTCCGGGGGAAAGCAGCACCTATGTGGAAGGCACCACCGGGCCAGGCGTACGCTCGCTGGGTGCGTCCATGGTGGACATGAACCGCTTCCCCAAGCTGTTGTACTACGTGTATCAGGCTGCGTGGACGCCGTATTCCATCAAGCCGGTGGTGAAACTGGCGCACCACTGGAACCGCTCCGGCAACATCCAGGTGAACGCCTTCAGTAACTGTCCGTCGGTGCGCTTGCTGATCAATGGCGCGCCGCAGGGTTCGGATCAGGTACCCAATCCGTGGAACTCTGATTCCAGCGCCAACCTGACCCAAAGCACCACCAAAATGCCGTTCCAGGTCTCGTGGAACGTCAACTGGGCAGCCGGTACGGTGACGGCCGAGTGTCTGGATCAGTACGGTAATGTGCAAGCCACGGACTCCAAAACCACGGCCGGTGCAGAAGACCATATTCTGCTGACCATGGTGCCGGAACTGACCAAGCCGGACGGCACGACCTTTGCGGTCAGCGCCAACGGTTCGGATGCCGCCTTCGTGGTGGCCCAGGTCGTGGATGCCCAAGGCCATGTGGTGCCAACCGCGTCTGACAATATCAACTTTACGGTCAGCGGCCCGGCCACTTATATGGGTGGCTCTGAGCAATATGTCACGGCGGGTCAGCCACTGACGTATCACTCGCCCGGTGATCCGCAACTGCAAGCCGAAGGCGGCATGACCAAGATCGCGCTGCGCTCGCAATTTACCGCGGGTTCGGTGACGGTGACGGCCACTGCGCCAGGTCTGGGCACGGGTACGGTCAGCTTTACCATCCAGCCTGTGTCACACCCGACGCCGCCAGCCAGTGCACCGTCGATCATTGCGCAACCGGTGTCGACCTCGGTCACGTCTGGTCAGCCAGCGTTGTTCTCGGTGACGGCTTCCGGTGCATCTCCGCTGACGTTCCAGTGGTACAAGAACGGCACGGCGATTTCCGGCGCCAATGCGGCCAGTTACACCACACCGGCTACCGGTTCGGGTGATAACAACGCCAGCTACACGGTAACCGTGACCAACAGTCTGGGTAACGTAACTTCGACTGCGGCTACCGTGACAGTAGTGGCGGCTGCTGCGCCGGTGATCCAGACCGCACCGGTGGCACAGAACGTAGATGCCGGCCAGACGGCCACCTTCAGCGTGGCTGCAACCGGTTCGCCCACCCTGCAATACCAGTGGTTGAAGAATGGTGCGCCGATCAATGGGGCGATCAACACCAGCTACACCACCCCGGTGCTGACCACGGCCAACAATGGCGAGATGTATTCGGTCACGGTGACCAACCCGGTCAATACGGTGACGTCTGCCGCCGTGAGCCTGACCGTCAACGCCGCCCGCGTACCGGCCATTACCACGCAGCCCAACAACATCACCGGTATTCCGGGCCAACCGGTTACGTTTACGGTGGCGGTGTCGGGTTCGTCGCCATTCCACTATCAATGGCAGAAGAATGGCACCAACGTGGGTACCGATTCGGCCACCTTCACCATCCCGACTGTTCAGAACACCGACGCGGGTAATTACACGGTGACCGTGACCAACGTGGCCGGCTCGGTGACCAGCAATGTCGCCACGCTGACCATGGCCCCGCCGGGTGTGAATCTGGCGCTGGGCAAGACCGCCACGGCCAGCAGCTATGAAAACCAGCAAGGCAACCCGGCTTCCAATGTGGTGGATGGCAATACCACGACCAAGTGGGGCTCGGCCTTTGTTGATCCGTCCTGGATTGAAATTGATCTGGGTGCGGCCACCGCATTCAACCGCATTATTCTGCGCTGGGAAGCCGCTTATGCCGTGGCCTACCAGATCCAGGTGTCCAACGACAACGCCAACTGGACTACGGTTTACACCCAGACGGCTGGTGTTGGTGGTGTGGAAGACTTCAGCTTCCCGACCGCCCGCGCCCGTTATGTGCGCATGTATGGCACGCAGCGCGGCACGCAGTACGGGTATTCGCTCTACGAGTTTGAAGTCTATAACGTGGCCAATTGTGGCGATGCCAACGAGCGTTACACCATCGTTGATACCGCCAACGTGCATGACAACCAGACCGGCCTGACCTGGCGCCGTGCTCAATACACCTACACCACTCAGGGTGCGCAGTTCACCCAGTCTGTGGCCGCCGGTTATTGCGCCAGCCAGAACATGCGCCTGCCGACCAAGGATGAAGCGCTTGCCATCAGCGGTGCCAATGCCTCGTCTTGCGCGTTCCCGTCACCGTGGAATACCTGGACGTCGACCAACCAGGACAGCACTTATTCGTACTGGGTATCGTCGGCCGGTAATGCCAGTGTGGCCGTTGCCAACAACTTCCCGGGCTGGGCGCTGTGTACCTCTGGCACCTCTGCACCGGCTCCGGCCATCACCACGCAACCCGCTAACCAGAGTGTGACTGTCGGCCAGACTGCGACGTTTACTGTCGTGGCCAATGGTAGTGGCACGCTGAGCTATCAGTGGATGAAGAACGGTTCTGCGGTGGCAACCACCACGACCGGCTCTTACACCACACCGGTGACCACGGCGGCGGATAACGGCGCAGTGTTCTCGGTGGTGATTACCAGCTCGCAAGGCGGCAGCGTGACCAGCGCTAATGCCACACTCACAGTGAATGGCGGTTCGGGTGGCGGCACGGGTACGACGATCAATCTGGCACTCAACAAGCCGGCTACCGCCAGCGGCTATGAAAACCAGACGGTGGAACCGGCATCGGCGGCGTTTGATGGCAGCACCACCACCCGTTGGTCCTCGGCCTTTGTTGATCCGGGCTGGATTGCGGTTGATCTGGGCTCGGCCAAAACCTTTGACCACGTGATCCTGCGCTGGGAAACCGCCTACGCGACGGCCTACCAGATCCAGGTTTCCAACGACAACACCAACTGGACCACCGTCTATACCCAGTCTGCGGGTGTGGGTGGCGTGGAGGACTTCCGCTTTACCGCTGCAACGGCCCGTTACGTGCGCATGTATGGCACTGCACGCGCTACGCAATATGGTTACTCGCTGTGGGAATTCGAGATCTACTCGACCGCAGCGCCGACCATTACCACGCAACCGGCTAACCAGAGTGTCAGTACAGGCCAGACCGCCAGCTTCAGTGTGGTGGCTACCGGCAGCAATCTGAGCTACCAGTGGCAGAAGAACGGTGCGGCCATTGCCGGCGCAACATCGGCCAGTTACACCACGCCCGCCACCACGGCGGCTGACAACGGCGCGGTGTTTACCGTGGTGGTGTCGGACGCCAACGGCAACGGCCTGACCAGCAGTGCGGCCACGCTGACCGTAGGTACGGGGTCTGGCGGTACCGGCGGCACCGGTGGTACGGGAGGGACCGGCAATGCCGGCACCAACCTCGCACTGGGCAAGACGGCAACCATCAGCAGCAATGAAAACCCGGCGTTCTCGCAAGCGGCCTACGTGACCGATGGCGATCTCACCACGCGCTGGTCTTCCGCTTCTGCTGATCCGCAGTGGGTACAGATTGATCTGGGTTCTACCCAGAGCATTGGCCGCGTGATCCTGTATTGGGAAACCGCGTACGGTAAGGCGTACCAGATCCAGGTATCCAATGATGCCCAGAACTGGACCACGGCTTATAACCAGGCCAACGGCCAGGGCGGCACGGAAGATATCTCGTTCCCGACCGTGACCGGGCGCTATATCCGCATGTACGGCACGCAACGCGGCACGCAGTATGGTTACTCGCTCTACGAGTTCCAGGTGTACGCAGCGCAGGCCGCAGGTGGCAATACGCCCAACGTCAGCACCCAACCGGCCAGCCTGGCAGTGACAGTGGGCGCGACCGCGCAGTTCTCCGTGGTCGCTACCGGCACCGCGCCGCTGACTTACCAGTGGTACAAAAACGGCGCAGTGATTACCGGTGCCACGGCGGCCAGCTACACCACGCCTGCCACGGCAGCGGCCGACAACGGCGCTACGTTTGATGTGGTCATCAGCAACGGCAGTGGCAAGGTGACGTCGCTGAACGCGGTCTTGACGGTGAACAGCGCAGCCGGGGCAGCCAGTGCAGCAGCGGCAACGTTATCTGCCAGCCCGGCCGGTGCCACCACCGCACCGTCGTATACCGTGTATCCGGGTTTTGTGGGGATCGATCTGCAAAACAACACCCGTGGCGCTTATGCCGATAACCAGATCTACGTCGCCGTTATCGGGCGTGATCCGGCTACCGGCCAGTTTGCCTGGGTCAGCCCGGACGGCACGATCACCGACGCCAAAGTGGCTGATAACAATGGCGCCAACCACCTGAGCAAAAACGGCCAGAACTACTCGAACTACTTCTTCACCCTGGCGCAAGCCAAGTTGCTGAAGCTGCCCAAGATGGATTCGGGCCGGGTGTTCGTGTCTTTGGGTGGGCCGATGTACATCACCATCTTGTCTGACGTGAACGGGAACATCGGTTTTGCCGGGCCCAACCCGCTGAATCCGACTGACCCCAACATCAACGTGAATTACGACTGGTACGAGTTCACCTATAACGACACCGGCCTGTGGATCAACACCACGCAAGTCGATGAGTTTGGTATTCCGTTGATGGTGGATGTGTGGGGCGCCAACGCCACCTTCCACATGCAAACGGGGACGGGTGAACCGGTGGCCGCCATTTACAACGAGTTTGTGAATGAAACCCCGGCCGCCTTCCATCTGACTGCACCTGCCTTGCCGCGCATTCTGGCACCAGGCAAGAGCACGTTTGATGTGGGCCAGCCCAACGCCAACTACTTTGATGCGTACGTGACGCAGATCTGGAACCAGTACACCACCAGCACTCTGACCATTGATATGTGGGGCGGCAGCCGTCGCTTTGCCGGTCAGGTGCAAGGCAACACCATGGTGTTCACTGAGGTCAATCTGAACAACGGCGCGTATGTAGGTGGCACGTATAACGTCAGCAAACCCACCACCCAGGACATCCTGGAAGGCAAGGGCACGCTGGCGACCGGCAACAGCACTGAACTGGCACTGGAGGCGCAAATCTGCGCCGCCTTCAACCGCCACATCATGGAAGACGTGACCAAGTGGTCAACGCCGTCTGCGTGGTATCTCTCCGCACCGGCCAACTACTACGCGCAGTTCTGGCACAACCACAGCGTCGGTGGCCTGGCTTATGGCTTTGCCTATGACGACGTGTCCAACCAGAGCTCCACCATCATGTCCCCCACACCGGAACATGCCGCGTTTGGCATTTACTGGTAGGGCAGTGATTGACGGTCACGCCAGCAACAAAAAGACCCCCGCATTTGCGGGGGTTTTTCTTTTGGGGCTTGCTCAAGAACAGTGCGTAACCCGGATGAGGTACAGCGGGACTCTGGGGTGGCTATGCCGGCAAGAACAGAATGCACCTGCGCCGCCTTGGCCAATGGGGCCACTCCGGATCTCGGCCCGGCGGGCCTTCATCCGGGCTACGGTATTTGCCGTAGATTGTCGCGCGCATCCGCCCAGCATGTGCCGGAGCTGTCCCGTAGCGGGCGACAGCGTCGGCAATGCTTCAGTTACCTAGATGAACGCCCAGCTTT
>JASLES010000267.1 GCA_030151005.1 Silvimonas sp. | reverse complement strand
TTCCCGCGGAGGCGGGAATCCAGTCCGCAGCCCAATGGGCTGCTTGTGGTGGATTACCGTGCCCGTCCTGAATCGCCCTGAGTGGCATGCAAGCATCGCAGCTGGATTCCGGCTCAAGGCCGGAATGACGAGTCAGTGGGATGCGTGTTGAATTTGCCGTTGCCGTTGCCGTTGCCGTTGCCGTTGCCGTTGCTTTTCTTCCCCCGTTAAAGCCAAGCGCCGAAGGAGTGGAGGGAGACCTTAGGCTCCCGACCGACTGAGGGAAGCCCGGAGGGCCGCCAGGCTGGGGTCGCCTTTCTTTGGTTACTTTCTTTGGCGAAGTAAAGAAAGTGACGTGCTCCGGCCACCGCCGGTATCAAACGCCTTTCAAACCCCGCGCCGTCAGGCGCTAACACCCCACGCAAACGAAACTCGCACTCAACTACCCCGAAACACCTCACTCCTCCATATGACATAATCCCCCTGCGGCAGCGCAACAAATCCAGACCCCGCGCGCCGTCCTTGTGCCACTTCCCTGACGAGCCATCATGTCTACGCAACCGCTTTTTCCCCGTACCTTCTCCGCTTTCCTGTTTGATATGGATGGCACCATCCTCAGTTCTATTGCCGCCGCAGAAAAAGTCTGGGGTGACTGGGCGCTGGAACATGGCCTGGACGTGGCGACTTTCCTGCCGACCATTCATGGCGTGCGCGCGATTGAAACCATCAGAAAGCAGCAATTGCCGGGTATTGATGAGGAGGCGGAAGCCGCAAAAATCCTGCAAGGCGAGATCGACTATCTGGAAGGCATTGAACCGATTGCCGGCGTGGCAAAGTTTCTGGCCGCGTTGCCCAAAGATCGCTGGGCCGTGGTGACCTCTGCCACACGAGAACTGGCAGAGAAACGCATTGCCGCAGCCGGGTTGCCCATGCCGCCCTTGATGGTGTGCGGCGAGGATGTCGCGCACGGCAAGCCCGCGCCCGATTGCTTTCAACTGGGCGCCCGCAAGCTGGGCGTGAATGTGACGGATTGCGTGGTGTTTGAAGATGCACCGGCCGGCATTGCCGGGGCGCAGGCTGCCGGTGCCACGGTGGTGGTGATTACCGCCACACACAGCCACCCCATGGACACTACCCACACGCAAGTGCCAGGTTATGAAGGGCTGAGCGTGGCTGTCGCGGCAGATGGCAGCCTGAGCCTGCTCAGCCAGGACTAAACCACCGCGTCGCCGGACCAGGCGTGCTTAGAGCGCCGGGTTCAGGATGTGGATAGACGCCGTTTCCACGATGTCTTTGGTGGCCTCCCGGTAGACCAGCATGTGCGGCGCATGCATATGCGCTTGCAGGTGTTCCACGCTGGCCCATTGTTCCAGCATGAACACAGTGTCGGGTGAGGTGGTCTGGAAGGCGGCTTGCGTCACCGCGTCGACTAGCGGCGCATAGGCAATGCAGCCTTCTTCTTGCAGCACGGCAGGGGTGATTTGCGCAAACTGGGCAATCAGGTTGTCGCGCTGGCCCGGGCGGGCCTTGATGATGGCAATGACGGTCAGCATGGGTTTCTCCACAAAGAAGTGATCAGATCATCAAGCTTGTCTGGCCGGGGCAAACAAGGTGGCCAGATGAGCGTAGTAACGGTCGATATCCGCCGCAACGGCGGGCGCTTTGATCACATCATTGCAGATAAACGTCGGCAGCGGTGACATCCCCAGAAACTGGTTGGCCTTGTGAAATGGCAGGTAAACGCCATCCACACCCACGCCTTCAAAGAACTGGGCCGGATCGGTAAATGCCTCCATGGGCGCATTCCAGGTCAAGGAGAGCATGTACTGCTTGCCCTGGATCAGCCCGCCAGAGCCATATTTGAGACTGGCATCGCTGCGGCTGCGACCGTCGCTGGCATACAGACGACCGTGACCGGCGGTGAAGACTTCATCCATGTATTTTTTGAGTGTCCAAGGTGCGCCCATCCACCAGCCTGGCATCTGGTAGATCACCACATCGGCACGCAGGTACTTTTCAATTTCCGCCTCCACATCGTAACCACCATCGACAAAGGTGGTTTCAACTTCAAACTGGAAATCCTTGAGCGTGCTGGCGGCAAAGTCGGCCAGGGTACGATTGAGTTCGCCAGCAGAATGGCCAAACGCCTTGCCGCCGTTGATGATCAGAAAACGGGTCATGATGGTTTTGTCAGTTGTGTTTTAAAGAAGGCACCCAGACTATCCGGGTATCGCACCAGGAAAAACCGCCGGAGTCGAAAGAAACTCTTGACCGGCAGTCAAGGACAAACCGTGCTTGAATGACAAAACGGTCATACAACGCGCTCAAGGTCATCCATGAAATTTACCGCCATTTTTCTCGCAGGCGCTTGCGCCGCCTTGCTCGCCAGTGCCAGTGCCCTGGCCGCCAAACCCGCGTTCAATTGCAGTAAAGCCGCAACGACCGTAGAAAAAGCGATCTGCGGTGATGAGAATCTGGCCGCGCTGGATAGAGAAACCAGCCGGCTGTACAAACTGGCCAGCGCTGACAAAACCGCGGCAGCGCCCGCCCGCAGCAACCTCAAGGCCATGCAGCGCGGCTGGATCAAAGGCCGCAATGATTGCTGGAAGGCCGATGACCTTGAGGCCTGCGTTACCGCCAGCTATGTCACGCGGATCCAGGAACTGCGCCTGGATTTTCCGGGCGCGCGTCGTAACAGCGGTGACAGTACCAGCACCGGGCCGTTTGTCATGCATTGCCCCGGTATCTCTGCGCCAATCCAGACGGCGTTTGTGCAAGTGGGGGCGGGCTATGCCTGGGCTGGTTTGCCGGACCACCCGCTGGTGCTGACGCAAGTGGTGGCGGCATCTGGCGCGCATTATGAGTTGGGGACTGACGCAGGCGTCTACTCGCTCTGGAACAAAGGCGCTGAGGTGTTGTTGCAACAACCGGGCCAACCGGACGCCCAATGCACGATCAGCAGCGGCACCTGAGACATTAATGCACCAGTTTGTTCCACCTGTGCATCACCAGGGTGGCAGAACGTAGCCGTAAACCTGCCCATGCGCTAGATTCGCGTTTACCGGAATAATGACAAACAACTGGAGACGACGGCATGGCTTTGCCCTGTACGCGGGTCAGAGAGGACAGCTGACTTGTTCAGATTCCGCGGTTTGTCTGCGTTTCCTTTTGCGGCCTTGTTTGCCCTCCTGGCGGGGCTATCTGCCACGGCGCTGTTGTTTCTCGGCGTAGGTCAGCTTGAGTACGATCGGGTCTTGCTGGATTTCCGGCAGCAGGCCGATGAGCGTGTGTTTGCCATCCGCGACGGTCTGGATGACTCCGCCCAGGTGCTGGTGGTGCTCAATCGCCTGTTTGTCACGGTGGACACCCCCGTGACGCGGGAGCAGTTCCACATCTTTACCCAGCCTTTGCTGGCCCGTTACCCGTATGTGCAGGCGTTCAATTTCCACCGCATTATTCTGGATGAAGATCGTCCGGCGTATGAAGCACGCATGCGGGCGTTGTACCCCGGTTTCAGCATCACCGTGCTCAAAGACGGCAAGGTGTCTCCAAGCCCGCGCCGGCCGATCTATACCGTGGTGGATTACCTGGAACCCCTGGCCGGCAACGAGCCGGCGCTAGGGCTGGATGTCACCCGCAATCTGGCCGAGCGTGACGCGCTTGCAAGTGCGCTTGCCACCGGCAAACCCGCCAGCACGGGTTTGCTGCAACTGGCACAAGGTCATGCAGGCGAAGGCGCCCGACGCGGTTTTGTGATGCTCATGCCGGTGTATCCGCGCAATGCGCCGCCAGGCACCCCCGCAATTGGCGATACCGCCGCTGTGTTCCGTACAGATGGTTTGTTCAAAACCTTGCTCGAAAGCGTGGGGGAGTTTGATCCCAAGTCCAGTATCGGGCTGAGTATTTACGCGGGCACCCGCCAGGATGAACACAATCTGGCCTTTCGCACGGGCGGCCCACCTCCGGCCCCCCCTGCGCGCAGCTGGTGGCCAGACTGGCTTACCCCACATAACACCGAAATTGTGACCCGAACCTTCAGTGTGGCCGGGCAGAGCTGGTTTGTGCTGGCCTACGCGCCAGTGCCGTTTCTGGTTAACCACGTCGGCTCGCTGATGGCGTTGCTGGGGGGCCTGCTGCTGAGCCTGTTGGCCTCGGCATGGTTGCTGCGCCAGGCCTTGCAAGCCGTGGAAGTGCGCCGCCTGGTCGAAAAACGCACCGCTGCGCTCAAACACGCCAATGCAGAACTGGTGGCCGATATTACGGAGCGCATGCGGGTAGAGCGCCTCCTTGCGGACCGCGAGCGGGAGTTCCGCGCGCTGGCAGAAAACTCGCCAGATGCCGTGTGCCGGTACGGGCGGGATGCCGAAATCCTGTATATGAACTCCCACTTGCACCAGATTCTGGGCAAAACCACAGATGATCCAAAAGAACGCATTTCGCCCGAGCGTTTTCCGGACCAAAGTCAGCGGCGCTTTCTCAAGGTATTGCGCCAGGTGATTGCCACTGGCCAGGATGACGAGGTTGAACTGACCATCCAGCCGCCCGGCGAAGCCATGCGCACTTACCATGTGCTGCTGGTGTCGGAAAGCGATGCCGATGGCACGGTGGGCGGCGCGCTGACCATTGGCCGCGATATCACGGAATTCAAACGCGTTCAGGCGCAGTTGATCGCCCGGGAGCAGGATTTCCGCACGCTGGCGGAAAATTCGCCAGACCTGATCGTGCGCTACGACCATGAGAGCCGCCGCCTTTACGCCAACCAGGCGTTTGCAGATGCCACCGGCCAGTTACTGAGCGATGTGCTCAACAAATCGGTCACGCAAGGTTCTGTGCTGAGAAACCCCGGCGCATTCAATGCCGCCCTGGCCAACGTGCTGGCCAGCGGTCTGGCCGATACCATTGACGTGGAATTTGGCACGCCGCTCAAAACCTGGCAGATGCGGCTGAACCCGGAGTTCGATCCGCGTGGTGAGGTGGTGTCGGTGCTGGCTGTGGGCCGGGATATTACGGAACTCTTGGCGTATCGCCAGAAAATCCACTCGCTGGCGTTCTATGACGTCCTGACCGGTCTGCCCAACCGTGCGCTGTTCAACGACCGTATTGCCCAGGCGCTGGTCAGCGCCCAGCGCAGCAACGACAAAGTTGGGGTCATGATGCTGGATCTTGACCGCTTCAAGACCATCAACGACACCCTGGGGCACTCGGCCGGGGACGATTTGCTGTGTGAAACTGCCGCGCGACTCAAGAGTTGCGTACGGGCGTCTGACACAGTGGCGCGGCTGGGGGGCGACGAATTCATTCTGGTCTTGCCCGGCATCCGCGAAGAAACCCGTTTGAGTACGCTGGCGAGCCATATTCTGGGGCGTCTGGCCACGCCCATGACGCTGGATGGGCGTGAACTGGTGGTCACCGGCAGCATCGGGATCTCGGTCTTCCCGCAGGACGGTGTGCTGGCAGAAACCCTGGTCAAAAATGCCGACGGGGCGCTGTATGACGCCAAGGCCAAAGGCCGCAATAATTTCCAGTTTTACTCGCAGGAAATCAGCCAGCGCGATCACGAGCGCCTGGGGCTGGAGGCCGATTTGCGCCGCAGTCTTATCCGCGGTGAACTGATGGTGTATTACCAGCCCAAGTTTGACTTCATCCACGGCGAGGTGGTCGGCGCGGAGGCCCTGTTACGCTGGCATCATCCCGAACGCGGCTGGGTTGCGCCCGACAGTTTTATCGGTATCGCGGAAGACACGGGTTTGATCGTGGAAATTGGCGAATACGTCCTGCGCGATGCCTGCCGCGTAGTGGGGGAATGGAACCGCAACCACCGGCGTGATCTGCATGTGGCGGTGAATATCTCGCCGCGCCAGGTGCAACAAAGCGATATGGGCGCGACCGTTCGCAAGGTGCTGGCAGAAACCGGCTGCGCTCCGCGCTGGCTGGAACTGGAAATGACCGAAAGCCTGTTGCTCAAGGACCACGCCGCCACCCGCACCACGCTGGAAACCATTTACGCCATGGGCGTGAACATTGCAGTGGACGACTTTGGCACGGGCTACTCTGCGCTGAGTTATCTGACGCATTTCCCGATTACCACGCTCAAGATTGATAGCTCCTTTATCAAGGACGTAATCGACAAGCCATCCAGCGCGGTGCTGGTGCAATCCATCATTGCCATGGCCCACGGCATGGGGATGACGGTGGTCGCCGAAGGGGTAGAGACGGCCGAACAGGCCGGGTGGTTAAAGGCGATTGGGTGCGATATGGGGCAGGGGTATCACTGGGGGCGGGCGGTGCCGGCGGGAGAGTTTGAGGTGAAGTGAGTGGTTTGCTGGCTGCAGTGCGATTCTTATGTCGGATTGGCAGGCATGATTGGTTAGCTTTCCACTGATTCGTCATTCCGGCCTTGAGCCGGAATCCAGTAGCGGCGCTGGCGGTTGCCACGGTGTAGCCCGGATGGAGCGGGAGCGGGAATCCGGGGAGACTGGCCTGGTTCATATTGTTGAAGGTATTAGCGCCTTCGGCGCTGCATTTAAAAGCATTTGATACCGGCGGTGGCCGGAGCACGTTACTTTCTTTGCTTCGCCAAAGAAAGTAACCAAAGAAAGGCGACCCAGCCTGGCGGCCCTCCGGGCCGCCCTCAGTCGGTCGGGAGCCTAAGGTCTCCCTCCACTCCTTCGGCGCTGGGCTTTAATGGGGGAGAAAGTCAAAAACAACCCCAAACCCAACTGCAACGTCAAAAGCAACCCCAACTGCAACAACACGCAATCCCACTGTTTCGTCATTCCCGCGCAGGCGGGAATCCAGCCATGCCTTCTGCGCATTGAATACGCCATAAGTCGCTGTGCCAGCAATGCCGGAGACATCGTGCGGGCGTAGCCCATGTACATCCGAACGATCAATTCATCAATGGCGAAGTCGCCTGCTCCAGCATCACGCCTTCAATCTTCGCCGCCCCCGCCAGTACGCTCACGTACTGTCGTAGCGCCTTGTCCAGCGCCTGGCGTTGCAGGTCTTGCTGTACGCGGTC
>JASLES010000204.1 GCA_030151005.1 Silvimonas sp. | reverse complement strand
TGAAGAGTTCGCTGGAGTGCTGCCGCGCCACCAGGTTGAACCACGGGCGCATCAGTTTCTGGCCCAGATACAGCAGCAAGAACAACACAATGCCGATTTTCACCGCCGCCAACCCCAGCGCGTAAAACATCTCGCTGGCCGGCCGGCTCAGCGCGGGCGTCATGATCAGCATGGGCACCACGGCCAGATCCTGGAACAACAACACGCCAATCGCGTTCTGCCCATGCGGGGCGTTGAGTTCATTGCGTTCCGCGAGGAGCTTGGACACCATCGCCGTCGAGGACATTGCCAGCGCGCCACCCAGTGCCAGACCAGTAATCCACCCTCCGCCGCCGATCCGCGTGACTGCACAAACCAGCAAGGCAGTGGCAATCACTTGGGTAAAGCCAAGACCAAACACCACTTTGCGCATGGCCACCAGCCGCGCCAGATTAAATTCCAGCCCCAGCGTGAACATCAGGAAAACGACACCGAACTCGGCCAGATGCTCTGCGCCGGTGGAGGTATCGATAAACCCGAGCGCGTGCGGCCCGATCAACATGCCCACGACCAGATAACCCAGCATGGCGGGCAGTTTCAGGCTCCGGCACGCCACCACCGTCAGAACGGCAGAGGCCAGCAGCAAAAGTAGCGATGAGAGATGAATGGTGGCTCCCGACGGCGCAAATAATGAAAAAAAGGGACTTTGAGTATAGCTAAACAGCATACCGGCCAGCCTGTCTTGTCACAACGTCGCTAGCAGTTTTCATGCCCGGTCTTTTATACTTGTTCTCCATGACCTCTAGAGATTCCACTCGTTTTCTGGATCGGGCCCGGCACGTGCTGTCCATTGAAGCCACCGCGATCGAAAACATTGCCCTCCGGCTGGACGCGTCTTTTAGCGAAGCCTGCGCCCTGATGCTCGCCTGCACCGGCCGTATTGTGGTGACGGGCATGGGCAAGTCCGGCCACGTGGCCCGCAAGATCGCCGCGACGATGTCCAGCACTGGCTCTCCCGCACTGTTCCTGCATCCGGCAGAAGCGGCGCATGGCGACCTGGGCATGATTACGCCGCACGATGTGGTGCTGGCTTTGTCTTACTCCGGCGAATCCGATGAATTACTCACGATTCTGCCCAGCCTTAAACGCATTGGTGTGCCGCTGATTGCGATGACGGGCAACGGCAAGTCCACCTTGGCGCGCGAAGCGCATGTCTGGCTGGATAGCGCGGTTGAACAGGAAGCCTGCCCGCTCAATCTGGCCCCCACCGCCAGCACCACCGTGGCGTTGGCGCTGGGTGATGCACTGGCCGTGGCCATGCTGGAAGAACGTGATTTCAGTGCCGAAGACTTTGCCCACTCGCACCCGGGGGGCAGTCTGGGCCGGCGTTTGTTGATCCGGGTCAGCGACGTGATGCGCCAGGGCGACGATCTGCCCACCGTTCATCTGGACACCCCATTGCGTGATGCGCTAATGGAAATCAGTCGCAAGGGTTTGGGCATGACTGCGGTCATGGACCAACACAATGCCCTTGCTGGTATTTTTACCGATGGCGATTTGCGCCGGGCGCTGGATCGCGGTGTAGATGTGCATCACACCCGCGTCCTTGAAGTCATGACGCCCAACCCCATCACCATAGAAGCGGGCAAACTGGCTGCACAAGCCGTCCGCATCATGGAAGAACGCCGAATTGGCGCCCTGCTTGTCACAGACAATGGCAAGCTGACCGGTGCCTTGAATATGCACGATCTGCTGCGCGCACGCGTGGTCTGAAACAGGACAAACAATGAATTCCCAAGCCGCAAAAGCCGTGCGCCTGATGATTTTTGACGTAGATGGCGTCATGACCGACGGCAGCCTGTACTACACCGATGCCGGTGAAGAACTCAAAGCCTTCAATGCCCTCGACGGCCATGGCATCCGCATGCTGCAAGACAGCGGCGTAAAAATCGCCATCATTACCGGCCGCAAGTCAAAACTGGTAGAGCACCGCGCCCGCAACCTGGATATCGAATTGTTGTATCAGGGTGCCAGTGACAAGCTCGCCACCTTTACAGAACTGCTCGCAGCCACAGGCCTGACGCAGGAGCAATGCGGCTATATGGGCGACGATGTCATTGATTTGCCAGTAATGCGCCGCGTGGCCTTTGCGATCTCGGTGCCCAATGCACCCCAGATCGTGCGTGACAACGCCCATCTGGTCACCACGGCCCGCGCCGGCCATGGTGCCGTACGCGAAGCCTGCGAAACCATCATGCAATCCCAAGGGACGCTTGATGGCATCATGGCCTGGTATCTTCGCTAAGGACGATTTGTGAACAGTTTGTCTTCGCGACTTCTACCGCTGGTATTGATTGTTTTCCTCGCCGTGCTGGTGTGGGGGCTGAATACGGCTGCCACGCTGCCGACGCTGGACGACAAACGCCTCACCAACGAGCCCAACCTGATCGCAGAGCACACCCACACGGTGCGTTTTAACGAGAAGGGTCAGCCTTACCAGCGACTGGATGCCGACAAGGCCAGTCATTACGAAGAAAACGACTCCGCCTGGTTTGACAACCCGCACCTGGCATCCACATTGCCCGGGCAACCGCGCGTGGATCTGGTGACCACCCGTATCCAGTCGATCAATCGTGGCGACAAATTCTGGGCGCCAGATCCGGTCACCGTCACCCGTCAGGCCGACGCGCAACATGCCCAGATGGTCGTGCATGGGCGCGAAGTCTGGTATCAACCCAAACCAGGTCTGGCCTGGTCCGATGCACCTGTTATCTCTGATATGGGCGCATACCACGCTACCGGCGTGGGCTTCCAGGCCGACATCAACGATCAGACCCTTCTACTCAAATCCAAAGTGAGCACTCTTTATGTCCCTGCGCAGCGCAGCAGCAAATAGCGTTCTTTTCGCCAGCCTCGCACTGGCAATGGGTCTCGCGTTTGCGGCGACCGCCGACCGTGAGAAACCACTGAAAGTAGAAGCTGATTCGGCCACTTACGACCAGAAAGCCAATACCGGCGTGTACACCGGCAATGTGATCGTCACTCAAGGCTCCATGACGCTGCGTTCAGACAAACTGACCGTGCATCAGGATGCCGATGGCATGCAGTACTCCCAGGGGGATGGTCGCCCGGTCAGGTTCCGCCAGCAGGCAGACGATGGCGAATGGGTCGATGCCGAGTCCTTGCACTATGACTACAACCAGAAAACCGGTTTGCTGGTGCTGACCAACAAGGCCTGGGTACGCAAGGGTCAGAACGAGGTGTTTGGTGACGTCATCACCTACAACCTCAATACCGACCAGTACTCCGCCACCAGCAACAAAACCGGCGCGGGCCGGGTCAACGTGACCATCGTGCCCAAGAAAACCGCCAGCAGCCCCGCCGCCGCCAAGCCGGCTGCAACCGCTGCCAGCGATACCACAAGCGAGAAACAATGAGCGCCAATCAGACCCCCAACGGGCCCGTGACCCAGCCCCTGACCGCCTCGCTGAATGCCACCGGCCTGATGAAACGCTATCGCAAGCGCACGGTGGTACGTGATGTCTCGATTCGCGTTGACGCGGGTGAAGTAGTCGGGCTGCTCGGCCCCAACGGTGCCGGCAAAACCACCAGCTTTTACATGATCGTGGGGATGGTGGCGGCCGACGGCGGCGAAATCAGCCTGAATGGCCAGGATATCAGCCGTCTGCCCATGCATGAACGGGCGCAACTGGGTCTGGGCTATCTGCCGCAGGAAGCCTCTATTTTCCGCAAGATGACCGTGGCGCAGAACATCCTCGCCGTGCTGGAACTGCGTGAAAAGAATGCCGCTCGCCGCGCAGAGCGACTGGAAGAACTGTTGCACGAACTGCACATTGCCCACCTGCGCGACAGCGGGGCCATGAGCTTGTCTGGCGGTGAGCGCCGCCGCGCCGAGATCGCCCGTGCGCTGGCCGCCGATCCGCGTTTTATTTTGCTGGATGAACCCTTTGCCGGCGTCGACCCGATCGCTGTGATGGATATCCAGCGCATCATTGCTTATCTGCGCGACCGTGGCATTGGCGTATTGATTACCGATCACAACGTGCGGGAAACCCTGGGCATTTGCGATCGCGCTTACATCATTTCCGAAGGCGCCGTCATGGCCTCGGGCCACCCTGCTGAAATCATTGCCAACGAACAGGTGCGCAAGGTGTACCTGGGCGAACACTTCCGGATGTAACCTCGCCCATGCCCACCGCCCCGCCCTCGCCCAGATCCGCCGCATGAAGCAATCCCTGCAACTGCGACTGTCGCAGCAACTGAACCTGACTCCCCAACTGCAACAGTCCATCAAACTGTTGCAGCTTTCCACGCTGGACTTCCAGACCGAGATCGAACGTTACCTGCTGGAAAACCCGTTGCTGGAACAAGACAGCGCCGGCAGTAGTTCAGACACAACAGACAGCCCCAGTGGCGAAACCGAAAGCGCCCCCGCAGACGACCATTACGACAGCGGCGGTGGCGACATGGAATGGGGTAGTGGGGGTTCTCGCAACAGCGATGACGACGATGACTTCGATCCGGCCACCCAAGTCGCCCGGGAACTGACGCTGCGCGAACACTTGCTGGACCAGGCCGGCGTGCTGCGTTTGCCCGAGCGCGACCACGCTGCACTGGCCTTCATGATCGATGCCGTGGATGAAGAGGGATTTTTACCCTATTCGCTGGAAGAATTACTGGAACAAATCCCCGCGGATATCGTCTCTCTATTAGAGCTTGAAACGGATGACCTCGCTGTAGCACTGGCCCGGCTCAAACAATTTGACCCACTAGGTGTGGGTGCGCGCAACACCGCAGAGGCCTTGTCGCTGCAGCTAAAACAGCTTGAATTGACCCCCGCTTGCGAGTTGGCCCGACAAATCGTCGGACAGCATCTCGATTTATTGGCGGGGCGTGATTACACTAAGTTGAAAAGGTTACTGAAATGTGACGACGCGGCACTGAAAGCCGCGCAAAACGTGATCACCAGTCTGAATCCGCGCCCGGCAGCACAATGGGCGGCATTGACACCACGCTACGTTGTACCAGACGTACTGGTGCAAAAGATCAAGGGGCAATGGCAGGTGAGACTCAATCCAGCCGCGATGCCGCGGTTGCGTATCAATCAGGTGTACGCAGATATCCTGCAACGCAGCGAGGGCGGAGTGCTGGCGCGCGAATTGCAGGAAGCCAAATGGCTGGTCAAGAGCGTGCAACAGCGCTTCGAGACCATCTTGCGTGTGGCCCAGGCCATCGTGGAACGCCAGCGCGCGTTCTTCGAGCACGGCGAGGTTGCCATGCGGCCGCTAGTCCTGCGCGACATTGCCCTGGAACTGGATCTGCACGAATCCACCGTCTCACGGGTCACCACCCAGAAATACATGACCAGCCCGCGTGGCCTCCTGGAGTTCAAATACTTCTTTGGCAGCCATGTGGACACCGAAGCCGGTGGCGAATGTTCTGCCACCGCCATCAAGGCGTTGATTCGCCAGATGATCCAGAACGAAGACAAAACCCGGCCGCTGTCTGACAGCGCCATTGCCGACGCTTTATCCGGGCAAGGGATCGTGGTTGCGCGACGAACCGTTGCCAAATACAGGGAGGGGATGAACGTTCCACCCGTTAACTTGCGCAAAAATCTGTAATTTGCTTGGCCTGGAGCGGCTGGAAACAATCCAGCCAGCTGGGTTGCATCAGCCGCCCCTGGTTTTAATGGCTCAACCAGAAGGAGAATGCCATGAACCTCAACATCAGCGGACATCACGTTGAAGTGACCCCGGCTTTACGTCAGTACCTGACGAGCAAGCTGGACCGGATAGTGCGGCACTTTGACCAGGTTGTAGACGTCAGCGCCATTCTTTCTGTAGAAAAGTTACAGCAGAAAGCGGATGTCACCGTGCGCGTGCGCGGCAAGGACATTCATGTTGAGGCAGTCGACAAGGACATGTACGCCGCCATAGACCTCCTTGTCGATAAACTGGACCGGCAGATCGTCAAACACAAAGAGTGCTTGATGGATCACCGTGGCGAAGCCATCAAACACCAGCAAACGGTTGAAGAAGAAGAGTGACTTTTTCGATATAAACCAGCATCTTGATACCACAAGCGGGAACCCTGAAAACGGGTTCCCGTTTTTGTTTATGCCATTGCAGCGGTACAATGGGTACAGTTGAAAAATGCAAACCGGACCGACGATCGCATGAATGCGCTCGCCGGGATTCGTTAATGGTGCAGCGCGGCACCCAAGGCCGCCACCAATCAGGTCAGAGAGCCGGCCCGACAATGAGTCTGATTTCCAGAATCCTGCCTGCCAATAACGTCTTTCTTGATATGGACGTGGGCAGCAAAAAGCGGGTTTTCGAACAGGTAGGCATGCTGTTCGAAAACAGCCACGCCATCGCGCGCAGCGTCATCTTTGACAGCCTGTTCGCCCGCGAAAAACTGGGCTCTACCGGCTTGGGTCAGGGCGTGGCGATTCCTCACGGTCGCATCAAGGGTCTGAAAGAGGCCAGCGGCGCGTTTATTCGCCTGAAAAACCCGGTGCCTTTTGACGCGCCGGACGGCAAACCGGTCAGCCTTGTGTTTGTGCTACTGGTACCCGCAGCCGCGACCGATCTGCATTTGCAAATCCTGTCTGAACTGGCGCAACTGTTTTCGGATAAAACCGTGCGCGACCAACTTGCAACGGCCAGCGATGTGGACGCGGCCTTTAAGCTGATTTCCACCTGGGAACCTTATGCCGCAGATTACCGTTAGACAGTTATTCATCGATAATGCGGAAAAACTCAGGCTGACCTGGGTCGCTGGTCAATCTGGCGCCAACAACCTCCTGACCAACGATGCCGCCGAGCAAAAGCCCCGGCTGGCATTGGTGGGCCACCTTAACTTCATTCACCCCAATCGCGTGCAAGTCTTGGGGATTGCTGAAGTCAATTATTTCCTTGGCCTCTCACCTGAGGCCCAAAAAGATTCGGTAGAGCGGCTGTTTGCCAACGAAATGGCGCTGATGATTGTTGCCAATAGCCAGCCCGTGCCCGATACCCTGCGTGAAGGCGCAGAACGCCATCATGTGCCACTGCTGACCTCCACAGAACAATCGCCGTATCTGATGGATGTGCTGCGTTATTACCTGGCCAAAGCACTGGCGGTCTCTACCCATCTGCATGGCGTGTTTCTGGACGTACTGGAAGTGGGCGTACTGCTGACAGGCGAATCGTCCATGGGTAAAAGCGAACTGGCGCTGGAACTCATTTCGCGCGGTCACGGCCTTGTGGCCGATGACGTGGTCGAGGTCTACCGCACCAATCCGGAAACACTCGAAGGCCGCTGTCCGCCCATGCTGCGGGATTTTCTGGAAGTGCGCGGGATTGGCGTGCTCAATATCCGCACCATTTTCGGGGAGACCGCGGTTCGCCCCAAAAAGACCCTCAAGCTGATTGTCCATCTGGCCAAGGCCGGTGGCGAAACACTGGCCCCCATCGATCGCCTGCAGATGCAGGCCGCCACGCAGGAAATCCTGGGCGTGCAAATCCGCAAGCTGGTGATCCCTGTGGCGGCGGGTCGTAACCTGGCGGTGCTGGTGGAGGCCGCAGTGCGTAACTATATTCTGCAACTGCGCGGGATTGACTCTACGCGTGAGTTTATCGAGCGCCATCAGCGCTTTATGGAACTGGGCGAATAGGGCATGGCGCACAAGAGTCAGCAAGTCATTCTGCTTTCCGGTTTATCGGGCGCAGGCAAAAGCGTTGCGCTGCGGGTCCTGGAAGATCTGGGTTATTTCTGCATTGATAACCTGCCCTCACCCATCCTGCCGCAAACGGTGGCCTTGCTGGATGAAGACGGTTACCCCAAAGTCGCCATTGCGGTGGACTCGCGCAGCGCCCACAACCTGGCCGGATTCCCCGACTATCTGTCGGCCATGCTGGAGCTGAAGATTGATGTGCGGCTGCTGTTCCTGGAAGCATCTGACGACGTACTGATCAAACGCTTTTCCGAGACCCGCCGCAGCCACCCGATGGCTGGCGAGAACCTCACGGTCAGCGAAGCCATCGCACTGGAACGCGAGCTGCTGGAGTATTTCCTGATCAATGCCTATCGCATTGATACCAGTTCGCTCAGCGCCAATCAGTTACGTGCCTCCGTGCGGGATTTTGTCGGGCTGGATCGGGCACGGCTGACGTTGGTGTTCGAATCTTTCGGCTTCAAACACGGTATTCCGCTGGATGCCGACTTTGTTTTCGACGCCCGTTGCCTGCCCAACCCCCATTACGACCCGGAATTACGCGCACTCACCGGCAAAGATGCGCCAGTCATTGACTATCTGAAGCGCCAGGAGTCCGTGGGTCGTTATCTGACGCATCTGATCGGTTTTCTGGAGCACTGGATTCCCGAGTTCGACCGCGACCATCGCAACTATGTCACCGTGGCCATTGGTTGTACTGGTGGCCAACATCGGTCCGTGTTTCTGGTTGAGCAACTGGCCAGGCATTTTGGCAATCAACGCCAGGTGTTGATCCGTCACCGTGAGCCCCATGTCAAAAACTGAATGGCGGCTGTTGCAACCCGGCGACTGGCTGACGGCCACGCTGGGAGCAGTGCTGGTGATCCTGCTGGCGTGGTTTGCCTGGCATACCGATGCAGCCACCCACGTGCGTATTTATCAATCCGGCAAACTCTTTGCCGAACTTGATCTGATGGCGAACCGCACCATGCAGGTACCGGGCCCGCTGGGCGAGACCACGGTGCAAATCGCCCAGGGCCGCGTACGCATCGCCGCGGACCCCAGCCCCCGCCAGTATTGTGTCAAGGCGGGCTGGCTGACTGAAACCGGCCAGACCGCCATCTGCCTGCCCAATAGAACCAGTATTGAACTGACTGGCAGCCGTGCCCGGGCCTATGACAGCCTCAGCTACTGATCGCGTAGTCACAGCCAGCGTCGATGATCTGCGCATTGCCCGTTATGCTGCGCTGGCCATTCTGCTGGGCGTGGTAGAGGCCGGCTTCCCTTCCCCGCTGCCAGGCGTGAAACCGGGCATCGCCAACATCATTACGCTGCTCGTGTTGTGGCGACACGGCTGGCGTGATGCCGCGTGGGTATCACTGCTGCGGATTTTTGGCGGGGCACTGGTGCTGGGCGGGTTTCTCTCCCCCGGCTTTGCATTGAGCCTGTGCGGCGGCATCGTCAGCCTACTGGTTCTTGCAGCCGCACAATATTTGCCGCGCCGCTGGTTTGGGCCAGTCAGTCTTTCGCTCATTGCGGCTTTTGCCCATATCGCCGGCCAACTGGGGCTGGCGCGTTTATGGTTGATCCCCGATAACGGATTAATCCGTCTTGCCCCTCTGTTTTTTGGTGCTGCGCTGGTGTTTGGCCTCGTAAATGGCCTGATTTGCGCGCGCCTGCTCAAGGAAACTGCGACACCATGAAAACCATCACCGTTGGTCTGACCGGTGCGTCTGGTCTGCCTTATGGCATGCGGCTGATTGAATGCCTGCTGGCCGCCGGCTGCCAGGTACACGTGCTCTACACACAAGCGGCGCAGATCGTCGCCCGGCAAGAACTGGGCTACACCTGGCCGGGCCGGGCCGCCGAGTTTGCGGACTGGCTGCGCGAGCACTTCAAGCTGCAAGCGGATGCGCCGCTCAAGGTATTCGGGCAACAAGAATGGTTTGCGCCGATGGCGTCAGGCTCCAACCCGGGCGATGGCATGGTGGTCTGCCCATGCACCATGGGCGCGCTGGCCGCCATTGCCGCCGGCGTGTCTGACAATCTGCTGGAACGCGCGGCAGACGTGATGATCAAGGAAGGCAAGAAACTGGTGTTGGTCCCCCGTGAAGCACCGTTCTCCGCCCTGCATCTGGAAAACATGCTCAAGCTGGCGCGACTGGGCGTGGTGATCCTGCCGCCCAATCCGGGCTTTTACCACCATCCGAAATCCATCGATGATCTGGTCGATTTTGTGGTGGCCCGGATTCTGGATCAACTGGACGTGCCGCATCAGTTGATGCAGCGCTGGGGCGACGACGCCTGATCAGTGCTGCGGGTGAGCCTTGAGTGCGCGCCGACTGACGCGCACAAACTGCCAGGTTAACAGGCACGCGGTAAAGCCCAGTGCAACCACCAGTGCTTCCCAGTACCCGACGACGCCGCGCGCCGTAATCAGACTGCCCGCACCAAAGGTCATGGCATAACCCAAGGGCAAGCCCACCACCCAGAACGCAGTCAGGTGAATAATCATGGGCGTGCGCGTGACCTTGTACCCGCGCAAAATGCCCGCAGCAATCACCTGCGTGGCATCAAACAACTGGAACACGGCGGCATAAATGAGCAGCACCGCCGCCAGTGCCAGCACCTGCGTGTCTTCGCTATACCAGGAGGCCACCCAGTAGTGGCCAAACCCGGTAAACAGTGCAGACGCCACCGCCGCCGCCAATCCCATCTTGAAACCGGCCCAGCCGATAAAACGGGCGTCTTGCGGCTGGCCCGCGCCCAGTGCCTGCCCCACGCGTACGGTCAGTGCCGTGCCAATGGCCGCCGGCACCTGGAACAAGACCGAAGCAAAATTCAGCGCAATCTGGTGAGCCGCGACTGGCACAGTCCCCAGGCGCGCAATCAACAGGGCGATGCCGGCAAACGCGCTGACTTCGACAAAGAACATCAGCCCCATCGGCACGCCAAGCTTGAGCAATTCAACCTGCCGATGCCAATCGATACGCGCCCAGTGCCGCAGCGGGTAGGTATCGCGATAGACCGGCGAAATACCCAGCCATACCGCCATCATCAGCGCGCTCGCCCACAGACAGAAAGCCGTGGCATAACCGCAGCCCACGCCACCCAGGGCAGGAAAACCAAGGTGTCCGTAGATCAGCACATAGTTCACCGGCACATTAAGCGCCAGGCCCGTTAACGCAATGATCATCAACGGCTTGGTGCTGTTCAGGCTGGCCGAATAGCTATAACAGACGCGGAAAAACGCAAACGCCGGCAGACCAAATGAGACCGCCACCAGAAAGCGCCGGGCCTTGTCGGCCACATCCGGCGTGAGCCCCAGATGGCTGAAGATAGGCATGGCCAGCCATACCACAACCCAACCCACCAACGTGAAGAACGCGGCTTGATAGAACGCCTGCTGTACCAGCCCGGGAATATGCTTGCGATCATTCGCGCCCACCGCATGGGCCACCAGCGGGCTGCACGCCAGCAAGAGACCAATCATGGTCACAATGAGGGTGATCCAGACAGAGGCCCCCACCGAGACCGCCGCCAGATCCCCTGCGGAGACATGACCTGCCATCACCGCATCGACAAATGCGGTGCCCACCTGAGCAAGCTGGCCCACCATAATGGGCCATGCCAGATGCCAAGTGACGCGGATCTCGCGCCAGATACGCGGCAGAGTCATGCAAACCTTCGTGTTTTGAGTGTTTTTTTAAGTGCGGTGCGCTGTGCGAGTCGTCTTATGAACGATGCGGACGCGCGGGAACTTCGTAACGGCCAATCAGTTCGGGCAAGCGTTGACACAACAACAGCGCGGCTTCCAGCTCGATATCAAGCACAGCTAACGAGCCGTCTTCCAGCGCTTCGGCACGATAGCCCAGTGCCACGGCCACAGCAGCGGCTTTGGAAAGCAGAGCGGGACCGGCGCCCGCTGCAGATTTCAGATGCAGCCAGCGGCGGTATTCGAGGCGCAAGTCAAACACGGCTTGCGGTTTGGTGCGGCGTTGTTGAAACAAGGCAAACTCGGGAACAATACAGTCGTACATGGTGACCTCCAGTTGATTGAAAAAACCAACGACGGCCACCGGGTGTGCTGAGAACCTGTCCGAACGCCCTGCCGATCCAACCGGTAGAGCGCCCTGTGCGGCCGACGCTTTAGCGGTATTTCCCGAATACATATCCGGCGCGCCCCGCAAGTTGTCGCTTAACTCGGCGCGGCCACGCTTGCGCGCGGCATCAACAACAAAACTACAGAAAACCTGAAAAACAAAAAACCTGCGTGCCAGACGCAGGTCGCGGCACGCTTTAGCAGTATTTATAACGCGCCCGCAAGCTGGCGGATCAAATCGGCGCGAAGACTTATTTGTACGCCTGCCATACGGTGGGCGTCAAGCCCGCCACGACCGTCTAACACCCGTATTACTGACGCGCACGGGCCAAGACACGCCGCAAATCACGCGCAGAACCAAAGCCGGAGAGTTCTGCTACGCGCTCCATCGGCAAGCGCGAATCAGCCAGCAGTGCTTGCGCCTGCGCAACGCGCAGCAAGCGCAAATATTCAGTCGGCGCGATCTGTGCATGCACTCTAAACAGCCGCGTGAGATGCCGCGGGGTCACGTGGGCCAGTTCTGCCATGGCTTCCAGCGACCAGTCTGCAGCCACGTCATGCGCCAGTTTTTCTTGCACGCGGTGAACGAGCGGATGCAGATGATTGCGGTGCATAAACCAGGCAGAAAGCTGGGGATCATCACCACCGCGCCGAAAGTACACCACCAGTCGCCGTGCCACATCAGCGGCGACTTGCGGCGAGACCTGGGTGGCAATCAATTGCAGTGCCAGATCAATCCCCGCCGTTACCCCGGCGGAGGTCCAGACCGGGCCATCCTGCACGAATACCCGATCTGCCTCGACTCTGGCAGCAGGCGCCAGCGCCTGGAGTTCCTGCGTGTGGGCGTAGTGCGTGGTACAACGGCGGCCATCGAGCAAACCGGCACGGCCGGCGTATAACGCCCCGGCGCAAACGGTGGCCAGTTGCACGCCGGGCTGTGGCAACACGCGACGCAACCACGCCACGACCGCCTCACCACCCGGGCCATCCCGACCGGGCTCGTGGCCGGGTATCAGTACCAGCGCCGGGCCGGCAAATTGTTCAGGCAGCGGTGCCAGATCCGTCAATACCGCGCCAACCAGTGTATGGGCCTGCGACTGCGGCCCGGCAAAACGCAGGCGAAAATGGGCGTCCCCTGCCAAACGCAGGGCTTCCGCCGGGCCTGCCAGATCCAGCAGTAACAGGCCGTCAGCGGCGATGAGCCAGACGTCAAGCGGCGACGTATTCATCCAATCCGGCCAGACATTGTTCAACCGTCAGAATGCGGGCGAAGCGGCCGGCCAGAACCAGCTCTGTGCGATGTTTGATCTGTGCAGCAGAGAGTACGCTGCCGTCCGGATGCGTCATCGCCCAGGTCAACGTGGCTTCGGAGACAAAATCCACCTTGAACCCAAGGTCAGATGCAACCCGCGCGGTGGTTTCGCAGCATTGCTCTGTGCGAATCCCGCTCACACTGATGTGTTCAATGTCGTTGTCCTTGAGCCACTGCAACAAGCCGCTGTCGGTAAACGCGTTATGGACATGCTTGTTGAAAGTGACGTCCGCATAGTCCGGCAGCCAATCCATACTGACGCACCAGCCACTGGCCGGATCAAAAGCCCCCCGGGAATGATGAAAAATCTGCACTACCGGCAAGCCTCGCGCTTGGTAGCCGGCGATCAACGCCAGTTGTTTTTCGCGAAACGCGGGCAAATCTTCTTCCGACCAGAACGGCTGCTGCATAAACGATTTCTGGACATCAATGACGATCAAGGCTGATTTCATGGTGTAGCTCCCGGGTTGAGGTATAGCTGCACTTTACGGGGCATGCCATGACGATAGAAGGGCGAAACCCGACCAGCAGCGGACAAATCAGGACATCTTGTGCTGGTAACCTGAAAGGGGGATGTTACTCCGGGTTTTTTGAATCCAGCATCAGCGTAATCGGCCCGTCGTTGAGCAAACTCACTTTCATGTCTGCCCCAAATACCCCGGTTGGCACCGGTTTGCCCAACTGTGCGGTCAGCTTTGCGACCAACGCATCGAACAGCGTACTCGCGACTTCACCCTTGGCTGCCCGCATCCAGGAGGGGCGATTACCTTTGCGATAAGAGCCAAACAAGGTGAACTGGGATACCGCCAGAATCTGCCCACCGGTCTCCAGCACAGAACGGTTCATCACGCCGGCATCGTCTTCAAACACGCGTAAATTGCAGACCTTGTTGCACATCCAGGTCAGGTCGTCCGGTGTATCTGCGGGTTCAATTCCGATCAGCAGCAGCAAGCCGGCACCGATCTCACCCACGGTCTGCCCTTCTACCACCACATTGGCATGACTAACCCGCTGCAACAGGACACGCATGTGTTTGATTCCCGCAAAAAAGCCGGATATTAAGGGATGCAAGGCGCTAGCGCACTGGCATCTGCTTACCCACTTGTCTGATGCAGATGCTGCATTGCGGTGCAATTGCCAGATGACTCTGGTCAACAATGGGGAATTTCTCTAATATCGATCGTTCACCCTGTTGATTTGCAAACTGTTTCTGGAAGGAAAAGATGATGACGAAGGTAGGTCTGGTCGGCTGGCGCGGCATGGTGGGCTCTGTGCTCATGCAACGTATGCAGGAAGAAAAAGATTTCGACCTGATTGATCCGACATTCTTCACTACCTCGCAAGCCGGCAAACCGGCGCCCAACTTCGGCAAGGATGCCGGCGTGCTCAAAGACGCCAACGACCTGACCGAACTGGCTGCGATGGACGTCATTATTTCCTGCCAGGGCGGCGATTACACCAATGACGTGTTCCGCAAGCTGCGCGCGTCCGGCTGGAACGGCTACTGGATTGATGCCGCCTCCACCCTGCGCATGGAAGACGACGCCGTCATTATTCTGGACCCGGTCAACGATGGCCTGATCCGCAAGGCTGTCGCCGATGGCATCAAGAATTTTGCCGGCGGCAACTGTACCAACTCCATCTTGCTGATGGGTGTGGGAGGTCTGTTCCGCGAAAACCTGGTGGAATGGGTCAGCTCCATGACCTATCAGGCGGCATCGGGCGCGGGCGCCAACAATATGCGTGAACTGGTCAAAGGCATGGGCGTGATTCACTCCGCCGTAGCTGATGAACTGGCCAACCCGGCATCTGCCATTCTGGAGATTGACCGCAAGGTAGCCCAGGCCATCCGCCATGATGTGCCGACCGAATTCTTCCCGGCTCCGCTGGCTGGCGGTTTGATTCCGTGGATCGACAAACAGCTGGAAAACGGCCAGTCCAAGGAAGAGTGGAAGGGTCAGGCTGAAGTGAACAAGATTCTGGGCACGGACAAGACCATCCCGGTTGATGGCTTGTGTGTGCGCATTGGCGCGATGCGTTGCCACAGCCTGGCACTGACCATCAAACTGAAGAAAGACCTGCCGCTGTCCGAGATCGAAGCCCTGATCAAATCCACCAACCAGTGGGTGAAGTGGGTGCCAAACGATCGCAGCATCACCGAACAAGAACTGACCCCGGCCTCCATCACCGGCAAGCTCGATATCGGTGTGGGTCGCGTGCGCAAGCTCAATATGGGCCCGGAATACATCAGCGCGTTTGTGATCGGCGACCAGTTGCTGTGGGGCGCGGCAGAACCGCTGCGCCGTATGCTGCGCATTCTGCTGGACAAGTAAACGTCAGTTGATTGCTGCAAAAAAACCCGCGCCTGTCGCGGGTTTTTTGTTACACCGCGCTGGCATCAAACGTCTGGTTGCTTATGATGGATTGATTGATGCGGAGCACCTATGACCTTTGTTGAACGCTATCTGCAGTATCTTGAGCTCAAATCCCTACCGGATGATCCACTGGCACGGTTGCGCACCTTGCACGTGGCCCATCAGCAGCGCATTCCCTTCAATAACGTCGATGTCTTGCTCGGCCGCCAGCCCCAACTGGAACCGGATGAGGTGGCCGACAAAGTCCTGACCCGCGGGCGAGGCGGCTATTGTTTTGAACTGAATGGTTTGTTCGCCCGGCTCTTGCGGGAGTTGGGCTACGACGTCCATGTTCACCTGGGCAAGATGCTGGCCGGCGGCGCCATTGTGGAAGAGCGCCCGCGTACGCATATGGTGCTGTCGGTGCTGATCGACGATCAGCGCTGGATATGCGACGTGAGCTTTGGCGCGCGCGGTCTGACCGACGCGGCGCCGTTGCTGGAAGACACGCCGATTGTGCAACTGGATACCCTGCGATATCACCGCCACGGCGACGGGTTTCTGATACAGACGCGCCGGCATGAACATTGGGAAACGCTCTATTGGTTTGATCTGCAAGACACCTGGATGGCGGACTGGATCATGTCCAACCATTATTCATCCACCTTTCCCGCCTCGCCCTTTTTGCACAATCTGATGGCGCTCCGGCTCACCGGGCACGGCCGGATCACGTTCAACAACTTGCGTATGGCCGAACTCCGGGACGGCATGCGCTCTGAGACCCTGATCAGCACGCCACAGCAGTTGTACACACTGATCAACCAGCACCTGTTGTTGCCGTTAAACCAGGCGGATGCCGGCGCCCTGTTTACCAAGCTGGCCACCCAACCCGCCATCAATCTGGTGTAACGCCGCTACGGATTACCCAAACCGCCGCTGGGCGAACCGGTAAACTAGCGTTTTGCCCGCGCCGCAGCCATGCCCACCTACACCCTCGCCGCTCCGGTCAGCGTTGAACTTGAGATCAAGAAAAGTCGCTTCCTGGGTAGCGTGCAGCCAGTAGCAGACCGCGCTGAAGCCATGACGCTGATTGAAGCCATGCGCGCCGCACACCCTACCGCCACGCATGTGTGCTGGGCGCTGCTGGCTGGCGGGCAATCGGGCATGTCAGATGATGGCGAGCCTGGTGGCACTGCCGGCCGCCCGATGCTGGAGGTGCTGCGTCACCAGCACGTGGACGGTGTGCTCGCCATGGTGGTGCGTTACTACGGCGGTGTAAAACTGGGCGCGGGTGGCCTCGTGCGCGCTTACACCGACGCCATCGCCAAACCCATGCAACAGGCCACGCTGAAGGAGCGCATTGCGCAAGCAACGCTGATCATCAAGGCCGACTACGCAGATGAAGCGCGTATCCGCCACTGGCTGGCGCAAAACAGCGCCAGCCTGCTTGCCGCAGATCACGCCCAGCGCGTGACGCTAACCATTCAACTGCCCCAACGGGATCTCCTCATGGCCGTTGAAGCGCTGCGCGATCTGACACAGGGCCGTGCCTTGATCCAGCAGGATGATGTGCTGCAGCAACGCTGATCGCCCATCACAGCAGACGCTTTGACGTTCACTGCACCACCTGGCTCGTCGCACCTCTCTCACCATCGTGTCAGTGCATTGAAAGCACGTAAGCTATTGGCATAAATTTCGTCCATTTTTACTTTTTTTCTGATACATCAATTCTGAAATTGACATGCCAAAACACGCTTTTTACGCGTGACCCACTGTCAACTCAGGCAGGGCGACAACCCAGAAAAAATATGAAAGCCCCCAAACCGAGCACTCAAGCCTGCTAGAGCGCGAACATCCGTTTTAATCACATCCGATACAAAAGCGACACATCATCAGCATTTTCTAAATTTCTTTTATGAATTTCTGTACAAGAAAGTAAGATTCATCCCCAAAATCATGAGAGGACTGGTCCTGCACCGGTACTTAATTTGTCCAAGGGGATTGCCTTGAAATACGCAAGTCAAACGCAGGCACTGGCGATCAGTGCCATTGCCGCACTGATACTTGCCGCCTGTGGCGGCGGTGGTGGCGACAGTACCGCCGCCAATAGCAGCAACAACAGCGGGAATGTCACAGTCGCACCGCAGCTAACGCCACAGACGCCAGCCCCAACCCCGACACCCGTCCCTACCGTGACATACAACCACCCGGCCGGCCTGTTCATTAGCGAAATAGCGAACCAGCAAGCCAGCGACCTTACTAGCTGGTTCGAGATTTACAACAACACCGGGCAGAGCATTGATCTGGCCAACTACAGCGTACGCTCAGGGTCTACCAACCCCAGCAGCGGCGTGAACGGGCCCATTGAAACATTCAGCCTGCCCCACCAGACCTTGGCAACGGATAGCCGGATTGTGGTTGCAGGCAAGGTTTCTGCTGGTCTCATCAATAGCGCGCATGTGATTTATATTGCGGATGCTCAGGGCAATGTCCCGGCATGGCTTAATAGCAACGGCTTTGTTGAACTGCTTTCCGGTGGCCAGACCGTCGATTTCGTGCGTCTGGGTACCGACACCACTCCGCCCACTACGGCAGGTGCATGGGTTGGGGCTGCTGTCCCGGCCATGAACGGTAGTACCGTCACGCTCTTCCCGGCTTATGGGGCCCTTTCCAATACCTACAACGAGTCCATCGTTCGGCTGGAAAGCCATTTCACCCAGACCCACAGCGCCGCCGACTGGACTACTGTCAATTTTGCAACGCCAGGTGGCCCGAATGATGTCCCTGCAGGCGTCGTGGATAGCGACAACGACGGCATTCCGGACTCAGCCAAAGTGCCAGGCAGCACCTTCAATGGCCTCGATCTGTACTCCATGGGTGCGCGGCGCGGGCAGCGGGACATGTTTGTGCAGGTAGACTACATGGACCACAGTACACACAACGATCCAGGCATCATTCTGCAAAAACAGGCGCTGGATAACGTGGTTGCCGCATTCCTGCGGCATAACATCCGCATTCACTTTGATGCAGGTAACTTGTTCAGCAGTATTTTCAGTACGAATTTCTACAACCTGGGTGCTACCAACAATCAGCATCCGTTTACGTCATGCGTCGTCAACAATCCGGCCACCCCTGGGGTGGCGTCAACGGGTTGTACCGACATCTACGCGATCAAGGCATCCACCTTCGACTATCGCCGTTCCAGCATTTTCCGTTACATGCTACTGGGTTATAACCAGAGCAGTCCGGCGGCGGTGGGTGGCTCTTCTGGTGTTGCGGAGATTCTGGGCCCCAATTTCCTGATCACGTTGGGCGACTGGAATCTGGCCACCAGTACAACCGGGCAACTCAACATGGTTGTGAACTTCCAGGCCGGTACCATCATGCACGAGATGGGTCACACGCTGGGCTTGCTGCACGGCGGATATGAAAACACCAATTACAAGCCGAACTACCTGAGTATCATGAATTACATGTACCAGTTGTATGGCGTACCAGACGCCAGTGGCGCAATCCCCAGCGGGCGTACCATTTCAGAAATCAACGAGCGCTACTACAGCTATCAGTGGGACTTGCAGAGTGACCCGAGCGTCGACTTTGTCCCTGGTGTGCCGAACAGCACTTTTGAGGCATTCAATATGCATAATGGCCCGGCGACCAACACGTTCAATCTGGACTACTCCGACGGAAGCAGCGCCCAGATGTCGGAGTCCTCGCTGGTAGAAAGCAATGTCGTAGGCCGCTCTGCTGCAATCGGCGCTTTTGCCGACTGGAATCTCTCTGGCAACCTGACAACAGGTACTCTGGCCCCGAGGCATCTGGTTGATAACGGCATGGATACTGCCTACGACACCACCATGAAAGACTTTGATGACTGGGACAATCTGGTGCTGGCGTTTGCCAAGTACCCGCCAAGTCATATTGCCGGCGTCAGCCAGAAGTCCGCGAATAGCAGCCCATTGCCAAGTGTCCGCTATAACCCGGTCACGAATCCGCGTATGCCAGTGGTACAGGAAGAAGCCTTGTCACCAGCAGCACTCACCCGTATCCGGGGTTATTAATGGTTGATCGCGTGATCCGCAATTCAGGCTGGTTGTTGGGTTTGTTGCTGGCCGCCAGCACAAGCTGGGCCGGCGACGGTCACGTCTTGCAGATCACCGGGCAATCCATGCAGCCACAGTCATCCACGCTGACACTCCCTGCGGTTAACCGCCACGGGGAGTTGCAGTTCACGCTGCAACGCCCTGTCGTGGTGGCAGGCTGGCCAGACAGTCTGCCCACCCGGCTTGGCAAGCAGACGGTCACCTTGCAAATGGCGCCTAACCCCGGCGGCTCGGCCACCTTTTTGCATTTTTCCAGGCCGAACGAGTCAGCGCCGTGGTTATCGCTCATCCAGAATGGCCAGAGCGGCAGCCGATTACTCAACACCTGGCGGCTGCTAATCCAGGGCAACCGAGTGACTTTGCAAGATCAGGATGACTCTGGTCGACTGGTCGTGCCTGGGCAGCCGGTGGTTCTAGTCGATAAAACCGGGGGGCGTTGGCAATTTGCCTTGCTCTCGGTCACGCCCGCCGGCAACAGCACGGACAACCCGCCCCGTGCCAGTTGGTACTTGCGCAAGTTGTAGCTGCGGCCCGCATCACGCTGGCAATAAAAAACCCGATCGTATTGCGGTCGGGTTTTCTTTTTCAGATCGGCCTCGTCACAAAGCTCAGTCTGTCTGCCGGCGCCGGAACACCCAACGTGTGGCGTCACTTTCTGGTGCAACGTAGGCATAACCATCCAGATCAAAACCCTTGAGCTGTTCCGGGTCGGCAATGGCATTCTGCGCGGCATACCGCGCCATCAGCCCGCGCGCACGTTTGGCAAAGAAACTGATGATTTTGTACTGCCCGTTCTTGTAATCCTCAAACACCGGCGTGATCACCGGGCAGTTGAGTGCTTTGGGTTTGACGGATTTGAAGTACTCGTCCGAGGCCAGATTGACCAGCACCGCGGGCTTGTCGGCGTTGATACTGTCGGTCTGGGTGTTGCCCCACCAGGCATACAGGTTCTTGCCTTGTGGATTGGCCAGCGGCCGCCCCATTTCCAGACGATACGGCTGGATCAGGTCAAAGGGCCGCAAAATGCCGTACAGACCAGAGAGAATGCGCAGATGGCGTTCCAGATAATCGTGGGCCGCGTCATCCAGCGTGCCAGCATCCAGCCCTTCGTACACATCCCCTTTGAAGGCAAATACGGCAGGCCGTGCGTTCTTGCGGGTAAACGGTGTACGCCAGGATTGAAAACGGCCGGCATTGAGCACCGCTAGATCATCGGAGATATCCATCAGCTGGCTGATCTGAAGCGGCGACATCCCTTTGAGGATATCCACCAACGGCGCCGCCTGTTCCAGGTATCTGGGCTTGCTGTGGCGGTCGGTGGGTAAATCTGAGGTGTAATCCAGAGTCTTGGCGGGAGAAACCACCATGAGCAAAGGCACTTTGGCCTTGCCGGCTTTTTTCAGGGGAATCGTCAGGGGCTGGTTCATGCGGTCAGGGCGTGGCGTAGTCAGACAAACTGACCGGCGAAGGCCGGTCAGTGCGCCAGTTTACTCTGCTTCCTGGGTATTGATCTGCGCATCACGCAAGAGCGCCGCCAGTTCCATGGCAGTCTTGACGTGCATTTTTTCCAGGATGCGGGCGCGGTGGACTTCCACCGTCTTCATGCTGATGGAAAGATCATCCGCAATTTGTTTGTTCAGTCGGCCGGTGAGGATCAGTTTCATCACTTCACGTTCACGCGGGGTGAGCGTAGAGAGACGGATTTCCACGGCATGTTTGGCCTGCCACTGATTGCGGCGCAGGGTATCGGCCTGCAGGCAGCTTTCCACCAGATCAACGATTTCGTTGTCGCTGAAGGGTTTTTCGACAAAATCTGCCGCGCCGCCCTTGAGCGCCGCTACCGCCATGGGCACGTCACCGTGACCGGTCAAAAAAATCACCGGCGGGGTATAGGCGTACTCTTTCAGGCGTTCAAACAGTTCAGTGCCGCTCATGCCTGGCATGCGCACATCCAGGATCAGGCAACTGAAGCGCTCTGGCGCGTAGTCTGCGAGGAAAGACTCCGCCGAAGCAAACGCCTGCACTTCATGGTCACGCGTGGAAAAAAGCCAGGCCAGCGCGTCACGCAATGCGTCGTCGTCATCCACGATCGCAATGCGGCCGAAGTTGTTGGCTTTCATGGTTGTGCTCCTTGAGTCTGTATTACGCGTGGCGAAGAGAGCGCCTTTATATCGCGTTTGGGGCCGGCAAAAAAGTAGTATTCGTTTTGCGACTACATTTCCTGTTCGGCGATGACTTCTTCAACGCCGGGAAAAGGTACCGTAAAGATGAAACGCGTGCCACCGCCAGGATTTTCTTCCACCCACATGCGGCCGTGATGGTGCTCGATGATAGAGCGGCAGATATTCAGGCCAATCCCCATCCCGGTGTCTTTGGTTGAATAGAACGGCTTGAACAGTTGCTCACGCTGCGCGGGAGAAATCCCCGTGCCACGGTCAGAAATGGTCACCCGCAGCACGCCTTCATCCCGCAGCAGCCCAATGGCTAGCGTGCGTTTGTCCTGCGGCGTGGTATCCATGGCTTCCAGCGCGTTTTTGATCAGGTTGAACAGGACCTGTTCCAGCATCACCGCATCGGCAAAAATGGGTGGCATGCCTTCATGTTGGGCGATGCTGATTTCTACGCCGCGCCGGACAATTTCATGCCCCAGCAAACCGAGCACCGTATCAAGCAGCGTATTGATGTCACACCGCTGCCGGCGCGGTGCGCGGCGCTGCACAAACTCCCGGATGCCGCGAATGATATGGCCAGCGCGTTTGGCTTGTTCACCCATTTTGTCGAGCGCCTGCCCCAGTTGCGGCAGGTTGGGCTCAGTGCTGCCCAATAAATTGCGGCAGCCAGAGACATAACTGGCAATCGCGCCCAGCGGCTGGTTGAGCTCATGCGCCAGGCTGGAGGCCATTTCGCCCATACTGATCAGCCGGCCGGTTTGTTGCAGCGCCTCGGTTTGCTGGCGCTCGCGTTCTGCGCCGGATTTGAGCGCCGTAATATCCGTGGCGATTTCCAGCCACACGGCAGAGCCATCCACCCAGGTACTTTGGCGGCTTTTCACCTGATACCAGTGATCCCGATAGGTGTCGTACCACTCCGCATCGACCGGGGGCTCTGCCCGCCGGACCACCAGCGGGACAATGCAACAACGGCCGCGCAAATCGGGTAGCTGGAACGCCCGGTCAAACTGCAGATTGGACATCAACAGTTCACCGGTTTCGGCATCAGTGACCGCCACGGCCGCATCCAGCCCGTTGAGCACCGCCACAAAACGCTCATGCGATGCTTGCAGGGCTTCACGCTCACGCCGGATTTCCGTTACATCGTGCAGCGAGCCCATCCAGCCAATATGGTTGCCATCGCCATCCACCAGACGTGAGGCATGAATCCGCACATCAAAGCGTTCACCATTGCGCCGCATCAGCCGCACCATAAAGCCGGCCGGTTCATTGTGACCGGCAATGATGGCGTCGTAAGTGGCCTGGCAACGTTCGATTTCTTCTGGCGGCCAGTACGGCATGGGCGGACGCACTTCACGCAGTTCTTGCGCGCTGTAGCCGACCATTTCGCCAAAGGCGCGGTTGGTATAAATGATGCGACCGCGGCGATCAAACGCGATCATGCCGGACACCAGCGAAGTATCTACGGCATGCCGGAACGCCACCTCTGCCTTAAGTCGCTCTTCCGCCTGCGCGCGCACGCGGATCATGCGGTTAAGCGCAGCCGTGGACGCCAGCATGGCAATGGCCAGCACCAGCATCAACGCAGGCAGGATATCGCCGGTGGCAGTCACCGAGCCCGCGTACAGATCGCCCTTGAGTTTGAGCGCCAGCGGCGGTGCGGTCAGCAAAATGGTGTGAGAGAGACCGGTGGTATCCAGCTGGCGCTGAAATTTGGCAGCCAGCGGATGGTCTTGCGCATCCAGCAATGAGATCTGGTAACGCTGCGCAATCCACCACGGCACCTGCTGTTGCAACAGCGTATCCAGCGCAAACACCGCAACAACGTAACGCTTGCGGTCCGGCGTGAGCACGGCATAGGTCACTTTGGGTTCGCCGTGCGAGGTATTGATATCGCCCCAGCCGCCCCGCCCTTCATACGGCACCGACCAGTTGTTCTGCGTGGCGGCATGCCACAACACGGTGCCTTTGCCATCTTGCACCGAGAAGCTAGCGATTTCCGGGCTGGTCTGGATCAGTGACTGGACGCGCGCCTCGAAAATGGCGGTGTTGACGTCCGTGACGTTAAGCGTTGCAGCCAGCCCGTTGAGCGACTGCACGTCAAAGGTGATTTGCTGTTCAATGGCCTGTTTTTGCCACAGCAAATCCTGTTCCAGCAGGGTGGAACGTTGGCTGGAGGCTTCATCACGTGATTGCAACAACCAGGCTGCAAAAGCCAGCGTAAACACGCCGGCCAGCAGCCCGGGAATCAGCGGAAGCCAGCGTGAAAACCGGTGGGGTGAGCTCATGCACCGGGTTTTACTGCATTCACCAGCGGCTGTCCATTTTGATAATCAGCAATGTTTTCCATGACCGTGTGGGCAATGGCGGCCAGTGCCTCATCCGTCAGAAAGCCCTGGTGCGACGTGATCATGACGTTGGGAAACGTAGTCAACCGCGCCAGCATGTCATCCTTGAGCGCCTGGTGGGACAGGTCTTCAAAGAACACCCCTTCTTCATACTCGTATACATCCAGCCCCACGCCGGCCAATTGCCCGGTTTTAAGGGCCTTGATCAACGCCTTGGTATCAATCAGACCACCCCGGCTGGTATTGATGATGACTGAGCCATACTTCATTTTGGCCAGCGCGGTGGCGTCGATCAGGTGATGGGTTTCTGTCGTGAGCGGCGCATGTAAAGAGATGATGTCCGATTGCGCCAGCAAGGTATCAATATCCACAAACTCGCACCCGATCTGCGCAGCGCGCTCGGCTGACGGGTAGCGGTCGTAGGCCAGCACACGGCAGCCAAAGCCGCGGGCGATATTCATTGCCGCCACACCGATCTTGCCGGCACCAATAACGCCAAACGTGCGGCCATGCAGATTGAAGCCCACCAGCCCATCCAGCGAGAAATTGCCTTCACGCACGCGCTGGTAGGCGCGGTGGGATATGCGCACAAGGGTCAGCAACAGCGAAAAAACGTGCTCTGCCACAGCTTCCGGCGAGTCCGCCGGTACGCGCGTCACGGTGATACCCAGTTCCGCTGCCGCCGCAATATCCACACCATTGAAACCGGCACAGCGCAGGGCAACATGGCGGACATCCAGCTTTGCCATTTGTTCGAGCACAGCACGATCAAGCCGGTCGTTTACAAACGGGCAAACAGCATCGTGGCCGGCCACCAGCGGGACCGTATTGTGGTTGAGACGATCTTCAAAAAAAGTCAGTTCATAACCAAATTTGCCAGCGGCCTCCTCGAGGCCACTGCGGTCATAACGTTTGGTATCAAATACCGCAATGCGCATTGCGCTCTCCAGTGAGGCCGGAACACCAGCCCTTGTAATCAGTTACCCCAGCCCAGCGTGCTATGTGCGCAGCGCAATTGCCGTTCCCGCCACAAGTGGCCTTCCAGCTGGCGCGAGATGGCGCCTACATCGACATCCGGCAAATCAATCGTGACCAGTGCGGCAGTGCGTTCTGCGCCTTCGGCCATAGTGATTTCGCCCAGCTTGGGGACGCCCAGTTCAACCAGCATGCTACGCAAATCATCAAGGGAAACATCCGGCGGCAGATTGCCAATCAGGATTTGAGCCATGGAACGACACTCCTGTCTATTCAGGTGCAATGAAAGAAGAATGAAACGGTGAACTGAAGTGTAGGCGCATCAAGGCCTGGGAAAAAGCTACAAAATGACGCCGGTTTAACGTGGGTGTCGTGCGCGCCAGCGGGCATAACGCCCTTTACGGGCCCGCACCGACAGCCAGGCCGGGGCGACCGATTCCAGCGCCGTTGGGGCAAACCCAAGGCGCACCGGCGCAAAAGGCTGACCAGTGACGTTATCAACCTGCATGGAATTGAGGTTATCGCGCGAGATCGGCGGATCAGGTAACCATGCCATCAACGCCGCTTGCAATTGGCCGGCCCAACCCGGCAACGGAATGACTGTGCGCGAATTGCCGCTGATACGCCCAGCATAATGAACCAGCTCTGCCAGGGTATAGACTTTGGGGCCCGCGAGATCAAAGCGCTGGCCGATCCAGTCCCGGTGCCGGATTGCGGCGACAAAGGCTTCGACCACATCTTGTACCCATACCGGCTGGAACCGGGCACGGGCGCAGGCCAGCGGCACCACCGGTGCCAGTGCCTGCAACTGGGCAAACAGATTCAGGAAACGGTCTTCTTCGCCAAACACAACAGAAGGTCGAAAGATAGTCCAGGGCAAGCTGCTTTGTGCAACCAGCGCCTCGGCCTGCCCTTTGCTGCGTTGGTACATGGATGGGCCATTCGCATCCGCCCCCAGCGCACTCATATGCAGATAACGCTGCACATCATGACGCTGGCAAGCCGTCAGCACGCGCTGGGTCAGCGTGACATGGGCATGCTCAAACTGGCGTTGCGAGCCTTGCAAGATGCCGACCAGATTGATCACCACACCCTGCTCCGGCACAAGCGCGTCCAGCGTCGCGCCGTCAAATACATCAGCTTGTACGACCGTGACCCCAGGCAACGTCAGCAAGCGCGCCCGGGCGCGCTCCCGGTCACGTGCCGGGATGGTGACTTCGTACCCGTCCCGACATAACCGGGCCGCCAGCGCGCGGCCAATAAAGCCGCTGCCGCCAATCAACAACACGTGTGGCCGTATTGCCTGAAGCGCCATGCTTTGTCTCCGCTACCCCCATCTCAAGGGGCGTCGATCGTCGCTGCGTCTGCGTTTTTACCCGGCACCGGTGTCAGGCGCTGGTGAAACGGCGTGGTCTCGCCAAACGTCGCACCGTACAACTGCGCGTTGGTCATGACCTTTTTCACGTAATCACGCGTTTCTTCAAACGGGATCGTTTCAATATAGACCAGCGGGTCAAGCTGGCGGTTGTCGTCCTGCCAGGCTTTGGCCCGACCGGGCCCAGCGTTGTAGCCCGCTGTCGCGAGAATGGCCTGACCGCCCAGGCGATCCAGAATGTATTTGAGGTAGTACGCGCCATAGCTGACGTTGACATCCGGGTCTGTCAGCGAGGACAAATCAATCTTCTTTTGTCCGTTCTTGCGCCCCACCCATTGCGCCGTGGTGGGCATCAGTTGCATCAGGCCGGTGGCCCCCGCACCAGAGCGGATATCCGCCACGAAACGGCTTTCCTGCCGGATCAGGCCATACACCCAGGCCGGATCCAGCCCCTGATTACGGGCTTCACGCTCGACCTGATTCCGGTACGGCGTGGGATAGCGCAGGCTTAGCGGAGACAAACTGCGGGCGCGCTCGGCCGAGTAGATCGAGCGGTCATAAATCTTGTTGCGCTCAGCCAGGACAGCGGCAGCGACGAGTTCCTGGTCAGAAAGCCCGCGCATGGCCCAGTTCCACTCGCGTACGCCTTCCACGCGCCAGTTCTGCTCATAAAGTGCCAACGCGCGGATCACGCCCGGCCTGGCCGCCACGGTACGCACGTCCTGATCCACCGGCACATAGTTCTGCGGGGCGGCGGCCAGCGTCGGGCCGGATTCTTCCCGAGCCAACAGGGCATAAAAGTCATCCCCGGCCGACAGTTGCAATAGCACTGGCGCCGCTTCTGTGGCCCGATTGGCCCGCTTGAGTGCCTGGGCATACCAGTAACGCCAGGCGTTTTCGTTGGCTTGCTCCGGCGGCATGGCGACAATGCGGTCCAGCACCGCGTTCATGTCCCCCGCACGCAAGGCTGCGCGCACCGACCACGCCCGGCCATCCGCATCCAGCCCCTCAAGGCCGCCTTTGGCAAACCAGTTACTGGCCAGCGGGTGCTGCTTTTTGGCGGAGATTTCCGCCATCTGTTGCCAGGCGTAGCGCCGATCACTCTCGCTGAGTTTGCCCTTGAGCGACTCAATCATGTCTGCGGCCGCATCCGGGTCTGACCGCGCGGTTTTCTGCACGATAAAGAGCGCTGTCTCGCGTGCAGCACGGCGGCTGAAGTCCAGCCTTGCCAATACCTTGGGTGCCTGCGCCGCATTGGCGGCCTGGCCCAGCGCGCGCACGGTCAACTCTGGCGGAAAACCCACGCGTGGCGCCAGTTGCGCGGCAAATTCGCTCCGCCCGGCCGACAGGGCCATACGCACCCGCGTCCATGCATCTTCTTCAGTCAGTTGCCCAGCGGCAAACAAGGCATCAAATACCGGGGCGCAGCTTTCTGGCTGACCCTTGTCGGTGAACCAGAAGCCACGCAAACCAGAAACATCCGCGCTGCCCTGCGTGGCAAAACGCGCCTGGGCATTGAAGCACTGCAGGTCAACCGAGGGTGAATCGAGTTTGGGGTAGTCCGCCAGGTAATGTGGCCAGTCTTGCCTGCGCGCCAGCTCCTTGAGCCAGTCCTGGCGCAACCGGTCGGCCAGCGGCGTGCCATCGTAACGGCCAAGGAACGCATCGACATCTTCTGCCGAAACCGTGGTGAGTTGGGTGCTGAGCAAGTAGTAGCGCGGGTACATTTCCAGCGGATCACCCTGCGCGCTATCAGCCATACGCGCCAGGGCCGGCAGATCACGGCTGCGGGCCGCTTCACGCAATGAGGAAAGGTCAATCCGGGCCTGCGCGGCCACGCTGGCCACAACAAGGCATACAAAGAGGGGAAATTTCATGAAACCGGTAACTCAAGGGCGTTGATTGGCGCGGGCTCGCTGGCGGGTGCAGCCGAGGTTTTGCCCAAGCATAGGGCAAGCCAGGCCCTGTGTCACAGGTCATTTTTGTGTCAGCAGGTACGGATTTGTCTGGTAGTCGTACCTGCTCCAGCATTCACAGATGCAATATCGTCCGCACACCCACATTAATGATTGCACCACCGGCAATCAGCCAGGCAAACAACAGCGTTGCCAGCAGCAAGGGTTTCACCCCGGCGGCGCGGATGGCCGTGATACGGGTATCGAGGCCCAGCGCGGCCATCGCCATGGCCAGCAGCAATGTATCGAGTTGCAGCAAACCATTGACCACCGGTTGCGGTACCCAGCCCAGCGAATGCACGCCGGCCATCACAATGAACAGCACTGCAAACCAGGGAATGGTGATGCCGCCAGACTGGCCTTCCTCATGCGTACGCGGTGAGCGGGCCATCCACCAGGACACCGCAATCAGGAACGGTGCCAGCATCATGACGCGGATCATTTTGGCGATAACAGCGGTATCTGCGGTCGCCGCACTGACTTGACTGGCTGCGGCGACAACCTGCGCCACCTCATGGATGGTCGAACCGGTATAGATACCAAACGCCTGCGGTGACACAGCCCAACCCAGGTGATGCACCAGCGGATACAACACCGGGTACACAAACATGGAAACCGTACCGAACACCACGACGGTCGATACTGCAATGGTGACCGTAGATGGCTTGGCGCGCAGTACGGGCTCGGTCGCCAGCACTGCTGCCGCACCGCAAATGGCACTACCGGAACCGATCAGCAAGGCCGTTTGTTTATCCAGCTTGAGCCAGCGAGTGCCGGCTTGATACGCAATGAACAGCGTACTGGTCAGCACTAGCGCGTCGATCAGGATGGCGGAGATCCCCACCGCGCCAATTTGCTGAAAAGTCAGACGAAATCCATAAAGAATGATGCCCAGACGCAAGAGTTTCTGTTTGGAGAAGCCCACGCCAGCGCCAGCCGTAGCGCCCATGGCCGGATAGGCGGTGTTGCCCAGCACCATGCCGCCCACAATCGCCAGCGTCAGCGCGGACAAACCGCTTGCAGATAACGCCGGCAGCCCGGCTAGCCACGTCGCAGCCACTGCCAGTACCAGTGTCAGGATCAAACCCGGTGCATAGCGCCACAACGCGGCGGCTGCAGCCGTAATCCCGGCACGTGCTAACGGTGATTTTTTTTCAATGTTTTCCATGACTTGTCTCGGCGCATCCAGATTGACAACGTCATGATATGGTTTTTGGTTATATATTAATAACCAATAGTTTCGTTACAACCAATCGGAAAAATCGATGATCAAGCTCACCCTGCGCGAACTGGAAATTTTCCTGGCTACCGCGCGCACTGGTGGCGTGACTGCGGCGGCCGAGCACATCGGGCTGTCACAATCAGCGGCCAGTAGTGCACTGGGGGAACTGGAGCGGCGACTGGGCGTGCAGTTGTTCGACCGTGTGGGGCGACGGCTGGAACTGAACGAACATGGCCGCTGGCTGTTGCCTCAGGCGGAAGCCGTGTTAGCGCAGGCCAGCGAAATTGAAATCCGCTTTAATACAGACGCGCCAGCCCGCTTGCGGCTGTATGCCAGTTCCACCATTGGCAACCGGGTCATGCCGGCGTTGATTGCGGGCTTTTTACAGCAGGCGCCGGCCAACCGGATTGAACTGGCCATCGGCAATACCGCCGATGCCGTCGCCAGCGTGACCGCATTTGAAGCCGACATGGGTTTGATCGAAGGCATTTGCGACGATGCCGGCATCCAGGCTGAACCCTGGCTGCGCGATGAACTGGTCGTTGTGGCCGCGCCGGATCACCCGCTGGCCGGCAGGCCCGCCACCGCATCACAACTAGCCAGTCAGCGCTGGCTGCTGCGTGAACCGGGCTCCGGCACGCGGGAAGTATTGTCCGGCGCGTTGGCGCCATTGGTAGGCAGTCTGGACGTTGCGCTGGAACTGGGGAGCAGCGAAGCCATCAAGGGCGCGGTCCGGGCGGGCCTCGGGCTGGCGTGTCTTTCCCGCCGCACCGTCGAAGGGGAGCTAGCACGTGGCGATCTGGTCGCGGTAGGCACACCCGGTCTGGATCTGACGCGGCATTTTTACCTGATCCGCGCTCGTGACAAGGTCCCAACCCAAGGCATGCAACGCTTTCACGCCTGGTGCATGGCGCGCCTGGCAGAAGAGTCCACCGCAGCAACGTAACCCAAAAGCGCCAATTGCAAGTAGAATCAGCAGGTTTAGAGTGACACAACGCCCATAGCGGCCGAGAACAACGAATGCTGACCTTCCAGGAAATCCTGCTTACCCTGCAAACCTACTGGGCGCGCCAGGGCTGTGCCTTGTTGCAACCGTACGATATGGAAATGGGGGCGGGTACATCACACACCGCGACCTTTCTGCGCGCCATTGGCCCGGAACCGTGGAATGCGGCTTATGTACAACCGTCACGCCGCCCCAAGGATGGCCGTTACGGTGAAAACCCGAACCGCCTGCAACACTATTATCAGTTCCAGGTTGTTCTGAAGCCGTCCCCGGACAATATCCAGGATCTGTACCTGGGTTCGCTGCGCGAACTGGGCATCGACCCGACCGTGCATGACATCCGCTTTGTAGAAGACGACTGGGAAAACCCGACACTGGGCGCCTGGGGCATGGGCTGGGAAGTATGGCTCAACGGCATGGAAGTCACGCAATTCACGTATTTCCAGCAAGTGGGCGGCCTTGATTGCAAGCCCGTGCTGGGCGAAATCACCTACGGTACCGAACGTCTGGCCATGTATCTGCAAGGCGTGGAGAACGTCTACGACCTGATCTGGACACGTTATCCAGATGGCCAGGTCGTGACCTACGGCGATATCTATCACCAGAATGAAGTCGAGCAATCGACCTACAACTTCGAATATTCCAACGTCGAGTTGTTGCTGAGCCTCTTTAACAGTTTCGAAGCGGAAGCCGGCAAGCTGCTGGAAGCCGGCCTGGCACTGCCCGGTTACGAGATGATTCTGAAAGCGGCCCACGCCTTCAACCTGCTGGATGCCCGTGGCGCGATCTCTGTGACCGAACGCGCAGCCTACATTGGCCGCATTCGCACACTGGCGCGACTGGTTGCGCAGGCCTATCACGACTCGCGCGAGGCACTGGGTTTCCCCATGTGCAAAACGCAAGCCTGAGCCCATGCGTCGCGCCGCCGCCCTCCTCTTGACCGCCCTTGCCCTGACTGCCTGTGGCAAGTTTGACGATGGCACGCACGGCCCGCAGCCGGTGCCCAGAGAGGGCGAGTGGCGCTCGTATGGCGATATGCCTGATTTTGAAGTGCTGGCGGACATCAAATCCATCGGTCATCACGAGCGTGATGCCGACGCCAACTACACCTATGTGTGGATGTTGCAGCACTTCAAGCAAAACCAGGTAGATGGCACATCCAAAGGCATCTATCGCAAGAAATACATGCGTCAGGCCATTGATTGCCCCAGCGGGCGCATGGCCGGCATCGCGGTAGAACTGCGCTCGGAAGACGATGAAATCGTCGCCCGCTATGACGTGCCCGGCTACCAGTGGGAGTTCGAAACTCCTGCCCCCGATACCTACGGTTCGGACTTCGTGAAGCAGGTCTGCCAGATCATGAAGCACGAAGACGACCAAGCCAAGAACGAGTAAACAACGATGTCGCAAACCCTGCTGATCGAACTTTTTACTGAAGAACTGCCGCCCAAGGCGCTGCCCCGTCTGGGCGCCTCGTTTGCCCAGACACTGTTTGATGAACTCGCCCGCCTGGGTTTTGTGGGTAAGGATGTCGAGTTCCACCCGTTTGCCAGCCCGCGCCGCCTTGCCGTGTCGATTCCCGGCGTACTGGCCGTGCAGCCAGATCAAGCCATCGAGAAAAAAGGCCCGGCCGTCGCTGCGGGTTTCAAGGATGGCCAACCCACGCCCGCGCTGGCAGGTTTCGCCCGTTCTTGCGGTGTAACTCCTGATCAACTGGAAAAAGGTCACGACGGCAAGCAAGACGTGTTCGTGTTCCGCACCACCAAAACCGGCGAGCCGCTGGCCAATGTGCTGTCTGGCCTTGTTGAACTGGCCCTCAAAAAACTGCCCGCGCCCAAGATGATGCGCTGGGGCAGCCGCGACGGTCAGTTCATCCGCCCGATTCACGGCCTGATTGCTCTGCATGGTACAGACGTGATCCCGACCAAGGCGCTCCATCTGGACGCCGGCCGTACCACACGCGGTCATCGTTTCCTCGCCAAGGCTGATGAAATCAGCCTGACCAGTGCCGACACCTACGCCCGTACCCTGTTTGAAGAGGGCAAAGTGGTGGCCAGCTTCGCGGCCCGTCGCCATCTGATTGAAGATCGCCTGACGCAAGCTGCGCATGCGATTGACGCCACCATCGCCCCGTCTGACGGGCTGCTGGATGAAGTCACCGCCCTGGTTGAATGGCCCGTGGTGTATACCGGCGAATTCAGCGCGGATTTCCTCAAAGTGCCGCAAGAATGTCTGATTTTGTCCATGCAGCAGCACCAGAAATACTTCCCGCTGCTTGATGCCAATGGCAAATTGCTGCCCAAATTCCTGGTGGTGTCCAACCTGGAAACCGCCGATCCGTCGCACATCATTCATGGTAACGAGCGCGTACTGCGCGCACGTCTGTCGGATGCCCGCTTCTTCTTCGAACAAGACCAGAAGATCAAGCTGGAAGGCCGCGTCGGCAAGCTGCGCCAGGTGGTGTATCACAACAAGATCGGTACGCAATATGAGCGCGTTGAGCGCCTCTCGCGTCTGGCGGGTGAATTTGCTGCAGCACTGGGCGCGGATCGCAAACTGGCTGAGCGCGCCGCATTTCTCGCCAAGGCAGATCTGGTGTCGGACATGGTGGGCGAGTTCCCGGAACTGCAAGGCATCATGGGTATGCACTACGCCCGCCTTGACGGCGAAGACGAGCAAGTTGCACGCGCCATTGAAGGTCACTATCACCCACGTTTTGCCGGCGATACGCTGCCAGAAGGCCCGATTGCACTGTCTGTGGCGCTGGCAGACAAGCTTGAATCCATTGTCGGCATATATGGTATCGGCCTGATCCCGACTGGTGACAAAGACCCGTTTGGCCTGCGCCGTGCGGCATTGGGTGTACTGCGCATGCTGCTGGACCAGCCGCTCAACCTCAAGTCCCTGTTAGTGGCCACCGCCGCCACTTTCCCGGCCGGCGTGGTCAGCCACGATGTGGCCGATAGCGTGTTCGACTTCATGCAGGAACGCCTGCGCAATTATCTGGCTGCCGATTACCCGCCAGCGAATATCGAAGCCGTACTGGCCCTCAAGCCGGTGCGTCTGGATGACGTGCAAAAGCGACTGGAAGCCGTGGCCCAATTCAAGGCGCTGCCAGAGTCCACCGCGCTGGCCGCAGCCAACAAGCGTATCCGCAATATTCTGAAGAAAGTGGAAGGCGATATTCCGGCGCTGAACCCGGCGCTATTTGCAGAAAGCGCGGAGACGACCCTGCAAAATGCCGCTGTTGCCGTCACTGGCCCGGTCAACACCGCGCTGGCGGCGCAGGACTTTACCGGCGCGCTCAAGCAACTGGCTGCGCTCAAGGCCCCGGTCGACGCGTTCTTTGACGGTGTCATGGTCATGGCTGACGATCTGGCTGTGCGTAATAACCGCCTCGCCCTGCTGGCGGGCCTCGCTGAACTGATGAACCGCGTGGCAGAGTTGTCGCTGCTGGCTGAATAACCTCTCCTGGTGCCGTCA
>JASLES010000013.1 GCA_030151005.1 Silvimonas sp. | reverse complement strand
TTGTCCAGCGCGGTGAAGTTGCCAAAGCGCTTGGCGATATTACGAATCTCGATACTCATGGTGTGTTACCTGTGAGGGTGCGGCCTTAGCCGTCTACCGCATTGGCGCGATCACGCGCTGCGAGTTGTTCGGTGCGCCATTCCACCCAGCTCTTCACCGCCAGGGTGACGAGCGCCAGCAAGGCCAGAATGGAAGCGCAGGCAAAGGCGCCAACAAAGTTGTACTCGTTGTACAGAATCTCGACATGCAGCGGGATGGTGTTGGTCTCGCCACGGATATGGCCAGAGACCACGGACACCGCGCCGAACTCGCCCATCGCCCGGGCATTGGCCAGGATCACGCCGTACAACAAGCCCCATTTGATATTGGGCAGCGTCACGCGCCAGAAAGTTTGCCAGCCCGAAGCACCAAGGCTCAGCGCCGCCTGTTCTTCTTCCGAGCCTTGCGCTTCCATCAGCGGGATCAGTTCACGCGCTACAAACGGGAAGGTGACAAACACGGTGGCCAGCACAATGCCCGGCACGGCAAACACAATCTTCAGGTTGTGGTCGGACAACCACGGGCCCAGCCAGCCTTGTGCGCCAAACATCAGCATATAGATCAAGCCTGCGACCACCGGCGAGACGGAAAACGGCAGGTCGATCAGCGTGACCAGCACACTTTTGCCCTTGAAGTCGAACTTGGCAATGGCCCAGGCGGCGGCGACGCCAAAAGTCAGGTTCATCGGCACAGAAATGGCGGCGGCAATCAGCGTGAGCTTGATGGCAGACCAGGCATCCGGCTCTTTGAGGGCGTCAAAGTACAGATCAAAACCCTTGCGCAGCGCTTCGGTAAACACCGAGACCAGCGGCAGCGCCAGGAACAAGGCGATGAACAACAGGGCCAGTGTGGTCAACAACCAGCGCACGGGTCTGGATTCTGTGGTGACGATAGAACGGGGCGTTTGCGCCATGGCTTATTTCCTCCGCCCGAGTCGTTTGGCCGCCCACCATTGCAGGCCATTGATGACCAACAACAAGGTGAACGACACGCCCAGCATCACCACGGCAATCGCCGTTGCACCGACGTAGTCGTATTGCTCCAGTTTGGAGATGATCATCAGCGGGGTAATCTCGGATACAAACGGCATATTGCCGGCGATAAAGATCACCGAACCGTACTCGCCAATGGCGCGGGCAAACGCCAGCGCAAAACCAGTTAACAGCGCCGGCAATAGCGTCGGCAAGATGACCTTGCCAAACACCTGCCAACGCGTGGCACCCAGGCTGGCGGCGGCTTCTTCCAGTTCTTTTTCCAGGTCTTCCAGCACCGGCTGCACCGTGCGCACCACAAACGGTAGCGTGACAAAGGTCAGCGCAATCACCACGCCAATACGGGTGAATGCAATCTTGATATCAAACGGCGCAAACAACTGGCCTACCCAGCCATTGGGCGCATAGATGGTTGCCAAAGAAATACCGGCCACAGCGGTTGGCAGTGCAAACGGCAAATCCACCATGGCATCGATAAAGCGTTTGCCAAAGAACTGATAGCGCACCAGCACCCAGGCAATCAGCAAACCGCCAAACAGGTTCAGCAACGCGGCAATCAGCGAAGCGCCAAAGGTCAGTTGGTACGACGCCACCACGCGTGGGTCGGAAATGGTGTGCCAGAACTGCGCCACCGGCATTTGCGTGCTTTTTAAAATCAGCGCCGCCAGCGGGATCAAAACGATCACCGATAAATAGAGCAGCGTGTAGCCCAGCGCCAGGTTAAAGCCCGGCAGCACGCTGTGTTGTTTGAAAGCCAAGGTGGATTCCTTGAGGAAAGCGGGTGTTCATGTAGGGTGGATTTGGCGTTGCCCCTCGGAGGGTATCCCCACAAAGCCACCGGAATTTACAGATGCAAGTAGCAGCGGGATAGCGACAATCCACCATTGCCAGGTGGATTGCACTGTCGTGCGAATCCACCCTACGCGTGATGTATTACTTCTTGGCCACGGAAGCCGCGATCTTGTCGTATACGCCGCCATCCGCAAAGTACTTGGCCTGCGCGGCTTGCCAGCCACCAAAGTCGTTGATGCCAAACAGCTTCACGTTCGGGAACTGGCTGGCGTGCTTGGCAAACACGGCTTTGTCACGCGGGCGCAGATAGTTTTGTGCGGCAATTTCCTGGGCTTCCGGGCTCCACAGCCAGGTCAGGTATTCTTGCGCAGCTTTGCGGGTGCCTTTCTTGTCGACCACTTTGTCCACCAGCGCCACTGGCGGCTCGGCTTCGATCGACACACTCGGATAGACCACATCAAAGTTACCACGACCAAATTCGCGGGCGATCATTTCGGCCTCGTTTTCAAACGTCACCAGCACGTCGCCAATACCGCGTTGCATAAAGGTGGTGGTGGCGCCACGGCCACCGGCTTCCAGCACCGGCACGTTCTTCAGAATGGACGCTTCAAACTCGGCCGCCTTCTGTTCGTTGCCACCCGGCTGGCGCAATGCGTAACCCCATGCGGCCAGGAAGGTGTAACGGCCATTACCGGAGGTTTTCGGGTTCGGGAAAATCACCTGCACGCCAGGCTTGGTCAGATCGTTCCAGTCCTTGATGCCCTTGGGGTTGCCCTTTTTGACGATCAGCACCTGCAAAGAGGTAAACGGCGCGGAATTATCCGGCAGGCGCTTGGCCCAATCGGCCGGCAGCAGCTTGGCCTTGTCGGCGATCGCATCGATATCGTTGTGCTGGTTCATGGTCACCACGTCGGCTTCCAGGCCATCAATCACCGAACGCGCTTGCTTGCTGGACGCGCCATGCGACATCTGGATGGTGGCCTTTTCCTTGAACTTGTCCTGATAGTGCTTCTGAAACGCCGGGTTGTAATCCTTGTAGAAGTCACGCATCACGTCGTAAGAGACATTGAGCAAAGTGACATCGGCAAAGGCCGGTACGGCAACAGCCACAGCGACGGCGGCAACGATCAAGCGGGTGACAAGGCGGGACATGAAAAACCTCTGGGTATGATATTTGAGAAGAATTCTCTCCGATTCTTATATTCCCACAAAGGCTGATTTGCTACTTGTATATATCTGGTTGCGGAAAAGCCAACAATGGCGCGGGTTACGGGGTCTTTTAGGCAATCGGCTTGCAAAACAAACAGGGCGCAATATGCGCCCTGTTTGTTTGCTCGAACCGGAAAAGCGATTACAGCGTGGCAATCGATACCTCAGTCGATTTCACGAAAGCAATCACTTCGCTGCCTGGCTTCAGGCCCAGTTCTTTCACCGAACGGGTGGTGATCACGGAGGTGACGATGCCGGACGGGGTGGTGACATCCACTTCAGAGAGCACCGGGCCTTCAATGATTTCTTTGATGGTGCCGCGGAACTGGTTACGAACGTTGATTTGCTGAATAGCCATGATGGTGTGCTCCAATGAAATGTTGTCGTGTGCCGGTGAGGCCGGGTGTTTTCAGGTGCTGACAGACTCAGCCTATCAGTAGCCTTTTATACATCAAAGTAATTTTATATTTGTTTTATATTCCATTGTGTAATTAAAGAGCCCAGCGTAATGCGGCTGGCACAATGGGTTCTAAGGCCGGGGGCGCGGCGGGTTCGCCGCCGGCGTCTGGCAGGGACAAAACGCGGTTCAGAATGCGTTCTTCCAGCGCGGCAAAGGCAGCGGTGCCACGCGCGCGCGGGCGGGCCAGGTCGATGGCTTGATCAAGACCAATGCGGCCTTCCTCGATCAGAATCACGCGGTCAGCCAGCGCCACGGCCTCGTGCACGTCATGGGTGACCAGCAGCACGGTAAAACCATGGTGCTGCCACAGGCGCTCAATGAGTTGATGCATCTCGATACGGGTCAGTGCATCAAGCGCGCCCAAGGGCTCATCCAGCAATAGCAGGCGCGGGCGATGGATCAGCGCACGCGCCAACGCCACCCGCTGGCGCTGCCCGCCGGAAAGTTGCGCCGGCCATTTGTGTGCGTGCTCAGACAGGCCCACTTCGGCCAGGGCCGCAACCGCCGCGTCGTGCCAGTGGCCACTCAAGCCCAGACCGACGTTTTGCAAGACGGTTTTCCAGGGCAACAGGCGGGCGTCCTGGAACATCAGGCGGGTGTCGGCGGTGACATGCGGTTTGCCGTCGGCCTCAATCAGCCCGGCGCTAGCGTGATCCAGCCCGGCGACAAGGCGCAACAGCGTGGATTTGCCGCAACCGGAACGCCCGACCAGCGCAACAAATTCACCTGCACGCAAGGTCAGGTCCAGTTCATGCAGAACCGTTTTCTGCTCAAAGCGCTTGCCCACGCCGGTGAGCTGCAGCGCCACGCCATTCACGGTAAAAGGTGCGTTCACGGGATGACTCCAATCCATTTATTGATACGCCGGGTGCCAGCGCAGCCAGCGACGTTCCAGCACGCGCGCTACCGCGTCGCTGGCCTTGCCCAGGAGGGCGTACAGCAAGATGGAGAGCACCACGACATCCGTCTGCAGAAACTCTCGCGCATTGGTGGCGAGGTAACCAATACCGGTGCTGGCCGAAATGGTCTCGGCCACGATCAGCAAAATCCACGCAAAACCCAGCGCGAAACGCACGCCAACCAGAATGGAGGGCAAGGCGCCGGGCAGGATGACATCCCGGAACAATGGCCAGCCTTTCAGGCCATAACTGCGCGCCATTTCTACCAGGCCGGCATCCACCGAACGAATGCCGTGGTATGTGTTGATGTACACCGGAAACAAGGTGCCAAAGGCCACCAGGAAGAGCTTGGCGCTCTCATCAATACCAAACCACAGGATGACCAGCGGGATCAGTGCCAGCGGCGGGATGGTGCGGATCATTTGCACGGTGCTGTCGAGCAGCAACTCCCCACGTTTTGAGAGCCCGGTAATCAGCCCCAGCGCAAGGCCAATGCCGCCGCCAATGGCAAAGCCGATCATGGCGCGGATGAAACTGATCTTCAGATGCAGCCAGAGCTGGCCGGACGCGGCCAGGTCTTTGCCGGCTTTAAGGACGGCCAGCGGGGAAGGCATAACGCGACTGTCGATTTCGCCTGCGCTGGCGGCGGCCTGCCAGGCGATGATGATCAATACCGGCACCAGCCAGGGAAGGAGGGTTTTGGCCAGGCCGTCATGGGCTGGTTTGGCTGACATAGGACGATCACTCCAGCATTGTCTAGTTTTGTTAGCGCCTTGCGGCGCGGTTGTTTTTGATACCGGCGGTGGCCGGAGCACCCTACTTTTCTTTGCTTCGCCAAAGAAAAGTAGGCAAAAGAAAGGCGACCCTGCGACAGCGCCCTTCGGGTGCCCTGCGCTTCTCGCAAGTCGCGGCTGGCTGCGGGAACTCGGCCTTTGGCCTCAAACACCCCTCCGCCGAAACCCCGCGCCTTGCTGCGATGCTCGGCGCTGCCGGAGGGGAAGCAAGTCAAAAGCAACGACAACATCAAGAGCCAAAGCCAAAGCAACCCGACTCCGCAAATCATCTGCCCGCAAGAGTGACTTACCTTACCCACCACTTCGTCATTCCCGCGGAGGCGGGAATCCAGTCCGCAGCCCAATGGGCTGCTTTGGGTGGATGACCACCACTCCGAATTCACCCCAAAGAGTGTGCAAGCGTTGCAGCTGGATTCCGGCTCAAGGCTGGAATGACGAGTCAGTGGAATGCGTGTTGAATTGACTGTTGCTGTTGCTGTTGCTGTTGCTGTTGCTGTTGCTGTTGCTGTTGCCGTTGTTTTTGGTTTTGTTGTTGTCGTTGCTTTTGACTTTCCTCCCCCATCAAAGCCCAGCGCCGAAGGAGTGGAGGGAGACCTTGGGCTCCCGACCGACTGAGGGAAGCCCGGAGGGCCGCCAGGCTGGGGTCGCCTTTCTTTGCCTACTTTCTTTGGCGAAGCAAAGAAAGTAGGGTGCTCCGGCCACCGCCGGTATCAAATGCTTTTAAGCCGCGCCGTCAGGCGCTAATACTGTCAACGGCGCGGGCAGCCAACTTCAACTCGCCGCTACTTTCACGCTCGGCGGCAAATCATTCCCCACAATCTCCCCAAACGGCCCCGTCAAATTCGCCTTCGCCGGCGCACGGGTCTGTTCAGACAAAGGCAACAGCGGGAACACCAGTTCAGCAAACCGGTAGGCCTCTTCCAGGTGCGGGTAACCGCTGAAAATAAAGCTCTCAATGCCCAGATCCGCGTATTCCTTGATCCGGGCTGCCACCTCTTGCGGGTTGCCAACCAGCGCTGTGCCCGCGCCACCGCGTACCAGGCCGACACCGGCCCACAGGTTGGGCGAGACTTCCAGCTTGTCGCGACGGCCGCCGTGCAGTGCGGCCATGCGTTGCTGGCCTACGGAGTCGAAGCGGGAGAACGCTTTCTGTGCGGCGGCGATGGTGTCGTCGGTGACATGGCTGATCAGTTCATCCGCAGCGGCCCAAGCGGCTTCAGATGTCTCACGCACGATCACGTGCAGGCGGATGCCAAACTTCACCTTGCGGCCGAGTTTTTCAGCTTTCTGCCGCACCACGGCAATCTTCTCTGCCACGGCGGCAGGGGGTTCGCCCCAGGTCAGGTAGACATCAACTTGTTCGGCCGCGAGGTCTACGGCGGCCTCGGATGAACCGCCAAAGTACAGCGGCGGATAGGGCGTTTGCACTGGCGGGTAGAGGGTTTTGGCACCCTGTACTTTCAGGTGCTTGCCTTCAAAGTCCACCGACTCGCCTTCCAGCACACCGCGCCAGATTTTCAGGAATTCATCGGTGACTTCGTAACGTTCGTTGTGATCCAGCCAGATGCCGTCGCCGGCTTGTTCATCCGGGTCGCCGCCAGTGACCACATTGATCAGCACACGGCCGTTGGAGATACGGTCCAGCGTGGCGGCCATGCGGGCGGATACGGTGGGCGAGATAATGCCGGGGCGAATGGCCACCAGGTAGCGCAGGCGCTCGGTCAGCGGCGCCAGGCTGCTGGCCACCACCCAGGCATCTTCGCAAGACCGGCCAGTGGGGATCAGTACGCCGTAGTAGCCCAGTTCATCGGCGGCTTGGGCAATTTGTTTGAGATAGTGATGGTTGACGCTGCGTGCGCCGTGGCCAGTGCCCAGATAACGGCCATCGCCGTGGGTGGGCAGAAACCAGAAGATGTTCAGACTCATGATGTTTTCCTTGGGGGTAGGGGTCAGTGGCGCACCACAATGTCGGCCACGGTCACGGGGTGCGGGATCAACCCCTCTGCGGCAAAGCGGTCAGCCAGTTTTTGTTGTTCAGCAATGGTTTTGTCGTCCAGCCAGCGCACGCGGTAGTCCGGGTGGCGGGCCAGAACCTGTTCAAAGGTCGCTTGATCCAGACCCACGTAGGCCGACAGCAAACGCGCGGCATCGGCGTTGTGTTGTTCGATGTACTCGTTGTTGCGGGTCAGCGCGTCAAACACGGTGTCGAGCAGTGCCTTGTTCTTTTGCGCAAAGTCGCGGCTGGCCAGGTAGAACGTCTGGTTGCTGGTCAAGCCTTCACCGCTGGCCAGCACCCGCACCGCGCCGGATTTCTCGGCGGCGGCAAAGTACGGGTCCCAGATGGCCCAGGCATCAACTGCGCCACGTTCAAACGCCGCACGGGCATCGGCCGGGGCCAGGTAAGCAGGCTGGATGTCATCCCACTTCAGCCCGGCTTTATCCAGCGCCCGCAGCAACAAGGCGTGGGAACTGGAGCCTTTTTGCAGGGCGATGCGCCGGCCCTTCAGATCAGCCAGCGTCTTGATGCCCGAGGTTTTGGGCACCAGGATCGCCGCTGCTTGCGGTTTGGCGGGCTCATAGCCCACATACACCAGCTTGCTGCCAGCGGCCTGCGAGAACAGCGGCGGTGTGTCGCCCGTCATGCCAAAGTCCACCGATCCGGCGTTGAGCGCTTCCAGCAATTGCGGGCCGGCGGGGAACTCCACCCACTTCACGCTCAGGCCTGGTTTTTGTTCCAGCACGCCCCGGCTTTTCAGCACGATCAGGTTGAACGAGCTTTTCTGGTAGCCGATGCGCAACTCCTGCGCCCTGGCTGGCAAGGCCGCGGTCAGGGCGAGGGTAGCAATGGCCAGCCAGCGGCCGGCTTGGGTCAGTCGCATCATCACTGGCTCTTACTTGATCAGTGCGTCTTGTACCTTCACCGCCACCGGGATCAGACCCAGGTCGTGGAAGGTGTCGGCAATTTTCTGCTGCTGGCCCGCCACTTGCGGCGTGATTGGCTGCAGGCCCATGGTGTTGCGTGGCAGGGTGGCGTTAACCACCTCTACCGGCAGGCCAATTTGCCCGGCCAGTTCTTTGGCGGCTTCGGCATTGTTGGCGTTGGCCCATTGGTCGGTCGCTTGCAGTTCTGCCAGCAAAGTCTTGGCAATGGCCGGTTGAGCGGTGATGAATTTGCGGGCGGCCAGGATGAACTGATAGTTGTTCACCAGGCCCTTGCCGTCACGCAGCGTGCGCACCGGCAATTGGGCCTCGGCAGCGGCCAGGTAAGGGTCCCAGATCACCCAGGCATCCACTGCGCCCTTGGCAAAGGCGGCGCGGGCATCGGCGGGGGGCAGGTAAACAGTCTGGATATCCGTGGGCTTCAGGCCGGCTTCTTCCAGCGCGCGCACCAACAGGTAGTGCACGTTGGAGCCCTTGTTCAGTGCCACTTTCTTGCCCTTCAGGTCTTTGACTGACTTGATGGCGGAATCTTTGGGCACCAGGATGGCCTCCGCGCTGGGGGCGGGTGGTTCAAACGCCACGTACACCAGTTGCGCGCCAGCCGCTTGGGCAAATACCGGCGGGGCTTCGCCCGTCAGGCCGAAATCCACCGCGCCGACGTTGAGTGCTTCCAGCAGTTGCGGGCCGCCGGGGAACTCGGTCCAGGTGACTTTCCAGCCCTGGCTTTCCAGTTTTTTCTCCAGCGTACCGCGCGCTTTCAATAGCGTGAACACACCGTATTTCTGATAGCCAATCCGCAGGGTCTGGTCAGCGGCCTGCGCCGGGCTGGTGAGCGCCAGACCCAGCACCAGCGGGGCGAGGGCGGCAAAGAGTTTGCGTAGCATGTGTTTCTCCGGAGCGGTGATGTTGTTGTTGGTTTGGCTTACAGGCTGACCCGGCCCAGGCGCAGTTGCGCATGCAAGGTGTCCGGATCTAGCTGGATGCGCCCAGGGTTGGGCAGGTGGGCAATGAAACGGGCCAGTGCCACGTGCAGGCGATCGTCGATCTCGGGCGAGAGCTGCAGAATGTCGCCTTCCCAAGTCAGTTCTTTGTCGGTGGCGTAGATGCCGCCGAGGACGTGGCGGGCTTTGAGGGCGGTCAGTACCGGTTGCAGTGCGTAATCCACGGCCAGCATGTGGGCCGGGCTGCCGCCGGTGGCCAATGGCAAAACCACGTGATGCGCCAGGGCGCGTTCTGGCAAGAGATCCAGCACAACTTTGAGGGCGCCGCTATATGCCGCCTTGTAAACAGGGGTGCTGACCAACAGACCGTCGGCGCTGGCTATGGCGTCTTGCAGGCGGGCAATGGCGGGGTGATCAAACTGGGCGTAAAGCAGCGCTTCGGCGGGGAAGTCGGCCAGCGTAAACGGCTGGACGGTGATGCCTTGTTGTACCAGTACCTGAGCGGCACGGTTGAGCAGTCCCTGTGAACGGGAACGCGCGTTAGGACTGCCGGAGAGGGTCACGACCACGGGCATTTAAATTCCTTTTCGAGCTATCAAGTTTGTTTGATGTGTCGAGTTGGGAATTTAAAACGCGTATCTTATTTCTACAAAGACTTTTGGATGTCTTTTTTATTCTATAAAGAGATAAAGCGTTACGTAGTTATATCAACATGGCGTTAAAGCGCACCAGGCCAGGCGCGCTTGAATCCGGCGCATTTGATCAGGCGGCGGGCAGCGCTTCCAGTTCGCTTTGGGCGCGGTGCAAGTCAGCCCGGGCCTGGGCGACGTCATCCTGGGCATCCATGACTTTGCCTTGCAGTTTGCGCACCTGGCGTTCATCGCCAGCGGCGCGAGCGCGATCCAGATCCCGTTGATAGCGGGCGAGTTCCTGCTGTTCTTCTGTCAGTTCGTGTTGTTGTTCAGCCACCTTGCGCTGCAGCTTGTCCAGTTTGCGGGCGTGTTCTGCCGCTATGCGCTCTGGCGTGCAATACCGCTTGACCTGATCGAGTGCCGTACGCAGGCCGGCGGCCTCATGGGCGTTGTTGTGCGCCTCGGCATAACGTAGCTGCTGATTGATGTTTTGCTGACGGCCAAGACAATTGTCATCCGCCACGGCCAGTGGGCTGAATGCCATGCTGGCGAAGAGGGTAGTCGCAAGATGTTTTCTCATGGGGTCCTGACGGTATCAAAGGGTTGGCGCCACTCGCACAATTCGGGCGCAATGATTTGAAAGTCCGTCAGGATCGGCGAGTGTTCCCGCTGTTATTTACTTTCGGTAATAGTGTGGTGCCGCCGCCACTTGCCTTCGCCCGGGCGCTGGGCTTTGTAGATGCCGGTATTACCTGAGAACAGCCACGCCATCACGCAGGCGCCGGCGGCATAAACGCCGATCTCGCCGCCAAAAAGTTCGACCGCCATGACGGCAGAAGCAATAGGCGTATTGGCGGCACCGGCAAACACCGCCACCAGACCCAGCGCAGCAAACAGGCCGATGGGCATATGCAGCAACGGCGCAATGACGTTACCCAGGGTGGCGCCAACATAAAACAGCGGTGTGACTTCGCCCCCCTTGAAACCACTGGCCAGCGACCAGACCGTGGCCGCGCCCTTGGCGAGAAAATCCCACGGTAGCACCGGGTGCTGGAAGGCCTCGACAATCACCGGTACGCCCAGCCCCATATAGCGGTCGGCATGCGTTACCCACATGACCAGCGCAAACACCGCGCCGCCCCCCAGCGCCCGCAGCGGCGAATAGGGAAAAACCTGTTTAAGCAGCGCAGTCAGCGCATGCGTACTGCGGGCAAAAGCCATCCCTGCTAGGCCGAACAAGGCACCGGCAACCAACGTGGCCGCCATGGTCCAGACCGTTAGCGCCGGAATGGCGCCCGCAACATAGTGCGTATGATGCGCGCCCCAGGCCAGGCACACCTGGTCGGCTGCGACGGCGGCAATCAGGCAGGGGAACAGCGCCTCATAGCGCAAGCGGCCAATGGCCAGGACTTCCAGCCCGAACAGCGCGCCCGCCAGGGGTACGCCAAAAATGGAGGCAAAACCGGCAGACAAACCACTCATCAACAGAATGCGACGGTTCTCTGGCGTTAGTTTGAAGAGGCGGGTGAGCTGGTCGGCCAGAGCGCCGCCCATTTGTACCGCCGTGCCTTCCCGGCCAACAGATGCGCCGACCAGATGGGACACCAGCGTGCCGCCCAGCACAAACGGCGCCATGCGCAGCGGAATCATCTTTTGCGGATCGTGGATTTCATCGATCAGCAGGTTGTTGCCGGCCTCCACGCTGGAGCCGTACTTGAGGTAAATCCAGGCAACCGCAGCACCGGCCAGCGGCAGTAAAGCCAGCAACCAGGGGTGCGCCAGGCGTGTGTTGGTGCATTGGTCCAACGCCCATAAAAAGAACGCAGAGGCGCTGCCGCTGAGCGCGCCGACAATCATGGCCATGCAAGTCCAGCTGGCGCTGTAAAACACAAGGCCGCGCAGCTCAAGCACAAAATGGGTAAATGGGTGATGTTTCATCAGAGATCCGGACCAATATTGTTATGCATATGTCCCGGATGGATAGGCGTGCCTGTCGATCAGCTCCGTTCCGGAACGTCCACAGGCATCATCAGCCCCGCAGCGACGGCCGGGCGGTTCAGGGAGGAATGCCATCTCCCGAGGGGGCAAGTATACCGAGCACATTGGCATGCACTCAAGGCGCGCTGGCGGGGGATTGCGGCGGATACAACGTTGCCGCCATTTGCCGGATCAACTGCCATATCAGCTGCGCCGCCGGAGAGAGTGAGCGGTTACGCCGCCGCGCCAGCATGATGTGACGCGTGACGATGGGCATGAGCGGCCGCATGGTCAGGCCGGAATCAGCGGGCAGCGGCAAGGCCAGCCGGGGCATGACGGCAATGCCGATACCGGTTTGCAGCATATGAAACACGGTGGTCGGATGGCCGAGTTCCTGTACGACTTCGCAGGTGACCTCCTGCCGTGCCAGCGCCTGATCAATCAGCGGCCGGCTGCCAGAGGCATAATCAAGCAGCACCAGTTTCTGCCGGTCCAGGTCTTGCCAATGCACATTGGTTTTGGCGGCCAGCGGGTGCGTTTGCGGCAGGATCACGCAGAACGGGTCTTCCATGATCGACTCGGTATGCAGTTCTTCTACCTGCTGGGGCTCGACGATCACGCCAAAATCCACATCGCCATTGAGCACGCTGACGATGTTGGCACGTTGTACCTGATCATGTAGCACCAGCGAAATTTGTGGATAACGCTGCAGCGACTGCGCCACGCAGGCCGGCATCAGGTTGGCAGAAATGGTCGGGCTGCTGGCCACGCGTACGCGGCCACGGCGCTGTTCCCCCACGTTACGCGCGGCGTGCAGTGTGGTTTCCAGTTCATCGATCAGCCGGCCAACCTCCCCGACCAGGCTGGCGCCTTCCGCCGTCAGTTGCACCTCGCGCGTGGTGCGATCCAGCAGCCGGATGCCGATTTCGTTTTCCAGCTCCTGTATACACCGGCTCACCGCTGGTTGGGTCAGGCCGATTGCGTCACCGGCCCGGCTGAAATTGCGGTGTTCGGCCACCGCCAGAAAAACGCGCAACTGGCGCAGGGATACATTCATACGTTTGAATCATGAATTGATCAGATAAATGAATTTGTAGTTTATCTGTCTTTTTGATTCAATGGCTTATCAAATCTTCAATGCCACGCGCATAACCGGATCCGCATCATGAAACGCCCGCGCTTTCTGCCCGACAACTTCACCCTGGCGCTGATTGCCACCGTGACCCTTGCCAGCTTCTTGCCGGTGCAAGGGCACACGGCTGTCGCGTTTGGCTGGGTGACCAACTTTGCCATCGGGCTGCTGTTCTTTTTGCACGGTGCCAAACTCTCGCGCGAGGCGGTGGTGGCAGGCGCCACGCACTGGCGGCTGCATGGCGTGGTTATGCTCTCTACCTTTGTGATGTTCCCGCTCATTGGTGTGGCGCTTAAACCGCTGCTCTCGCCGCTGGTAACGCCAGACCTGTATCTGGGCATTCTGTTTTTGTGCGCACTGCCTTCGACTGTGCAGTCCTCCATTGCGTTTACGTCCATGGCGCGGGGTAACGTGCCGGCGGCTATTTGCAGCGCTTCGGCCTCTAACCTGTTTGGTATTTTCCTCACGCCGCTGATTGTCGGGCTGATGATCAGTGGCACAGGCAAAGCCGGGTTTTCGTTCGATTCCGTACTGAGCATCGTCGAGCAATTGCTGGTGCCGTTTGTGGCCGGCCAGATCGCCCGCAAGTGGATTGGCACCTGGGTAGACAAGCACAAGGCAGTGCTCAAGTATGTCGATCAGGGCTCGATCTTGCTGGTGGTGTATGCAGCCTTCAGTGAAGCGGTAGTGCAAGGTTTGTGGCACAACACGCCACTCTCCGCACTGGCCGCCATTGTGGTGATCAACATTGCCTTGCTGGCGGTGGTGCTGTTCCTCACCACTTGGGGTAGCCGCACACTCGGGTTCAACAAGGAAGACGAGATCACCATTGTGTTCTGCGGTTCCAAAAAGAGTCTCGCCAGCGGCGTGCCGATTGCCAACGTATTGTTTGCGGGCCATGCCGTCGGCGCCATCGTGCTGCCGCTGATGCTGTTTCACCAGATTCAGTTGATGACTTGCGCGGTACTGGCGCAACGCTATGCGCGGCGTAAAGAAGATCGGGCTGCCCGGCACAGTGCAACGCCGGTCCCGGCACCGGCGGCCAAATAAACGGCGTTAGATTCCGGTCCACTGACTATTGGCTTTGCTGCTGGCCAGTACCGCTGCAATAAACCGCATGCCGGCAACGCCATCATCCACGGTGGTCAATAAGCGCGCGGTTTCAGGAATGGGCCGCCCCTCGTTGATGGCGTTGATTTGCAGCGCCGCATCCAGGTAAAGCTGGGCAAAGGCTTCCAGATAGCCTTCCGGGTGACCAGGCGGGACGCGCGTGGCATGGCGGGCTTCTTCGCTGTCTGCCCGGCCCCGCGTGAGCTGTTGGGTGGCGCCACCCAGGGGCGTGTATTGCAGCACGTTGGGGTTTTGCTGGTCGAAAGCGATGCCCGCCTTGGTACCGTAGATGCGCAGGCGTAGGGCGTTTTCTTCGCCCGCGGCCACCTGGCTGGCCCACAACATGCCGCGTGCGCCATTGGCATAACGCAGCATGGCCTGAACGTGATCATCCAGCCGGCGGCCCGGCACAAACGTGTGGGCCTCGGCGCTCAGGCTTTCTGGCGTCATGCCGCTGACGTAGGCCGCCAGGTGATATGCATGGGTGCCAATATCGCCCAGGCAACCGGCAGGCCCGGCGCGGGAAGGGTCGGCCCGCCACAGCGCCTGTTTGTTGTCGGTCAATTCCAGCGGCTCGGACAACCAGTCTTGCGCGTATTCAACCTGAACAACCCGAATATCCCCCAGCCCACCGCTGGCTACCATTTGCCGGGCATGGCGCACCATGGGGTAGCCCGAGTAAGTATGCGTCAGCGCAAACAGGCGTTTTTGCTGGCGCGACAGCGTTTGCAGTGCCAGGGCTTCATCCAGCGAGACCGACAACGGTTTGTCGCAGATCACATGAATGCCGGCTTGCAAAAACGCGGTGGCCACGGGCGCGTGCAAGTGATTGGGCGTGACAATGGCGACCACATCAATACCGTCTTCACGCGCCGCTTCGGCCGCCGCCATTTGCTGAAAATCCGTATAACTGCGGGCCGGATCCAGCCCCAGACTGAGGGCGCTTTGCCGGGCGCGGTCAGCGTCAGCGGAGAGCGCGCCAGCGACCAGCGTATAGCAGTCGTCCAGCCGCGCGGCCATGCGGTGAACCGCACCGATAAATGCGCCGTTGCCGCCGCCGACCATGCCCAGTTTCAAACGTGCTTGCGTCATGTGCTGCGTCCTTGGGAATGAGGGTCAAAGCCCCATCAATCTGTTCAACTGGGCCGCGTCTACACCGCTACCGGCAAAGTCGTCAAAAGCGCGATTGGCGACGCGGATGATGTGTTCGCGAATAAACGCAGCGCCTTCGCGCGCGCCCACTTCCGGGTGTTTCAGGCAGCATTCCCATTCCAGCACGGCCCAACCGGGGAAGTCGTATTGCGCCATTTTTGAAAAGAGTGCGGAAAAGTCGATCTGCCCATCACCCAAAGAGCGAAAACGCCCGGCGCGTTCTACCCAGCCGCTGTAACCGCCGTAGACACCCTGGCGACCATCCGGGCGGAACTCGGCGTCTTTCACATGAAATGCCTTGATACGCGCGTGATAGATATCCACAAACGCCAGGTAATCGAGTTGCTGCAGCACCATATGGCTGGGGTCGTACAGAATGTTGGCGCGCGGATGCTGATCCACGGCATCCAGAAAACGCTCGAAGGTCACGCCATCGTGCAGGTCTTCGCCTGGGTGTAGTTCGTAGCAGACATCCACGCCTGCGTTGGCAAATGTATCCAGAATGGGGCGCCAGCGTCGGGCGAGTTCTGCAAAAGCGGTATCCACCAAGCCGGCGGGGCGTTGCGGCCACGGGTAAAAGTAAGGCCAGGCCAGCGCGCCAGAGAACGTCACATGCGCGTTCAGACCCAGCCGTTGTGAGGCCTTGGCCGCCAGTTTGAGTTGTTCAATAGCCCACTCGGTTCTGGCCGCGGGGTTACCACGTACGTGTTCGGCGGCAAAGCCATCAAACAGGCTGTCGTAGGCGGGGTGAACGGCCACCAGTTGCCCTTGCAGGTGCGTAGAGAGTTCTGAAATCTGCACCCCGTAACCGGCCAGCATGCCGACCATGTCATCGCAATAG
>JASLES010000483.1 GCA_030151005.1 Silvimonas sp. | reverse complement strand
GTGACGGAGTGGAAAGAGTTCAAGAGCCCGGACTTCGAGCAGGTCAAAGGCCGACTGAAGAACGCGCTCATTTTTGACGGCCGCAACCTGTACAACCCTCAAGACCTGGCTACCGCAGGCTTCAAATACGTGGCCATCGGGCGCTAAACCGTACCGGCTCCTGACTGGATTGCCACAACACGGCACGGCAATCCGGACAACCGCACAAGCAAATTAATTAAAAAATACTGGACCAAATCGTGAACAGAATTCTTGTAACCGGCGGCGCCGGCTTTCTTGGCTCGCACTTGTGCGAGCGCCTGCTGAAAGAAGGTGGCGACGTGTTGTGCGTCGACAATTTCTACACCGGCTCCAAGGCCAACGTACAACATCTTATGACCAATCCGTATTTCGAGGTCATGCGTCACGATGTGACGTTCCCGCTGTATGTTGAAGTTGACCAGATCTACAACCTGGCTTGCCCGGCATCTCCCGTGCATTACCAGTACGATCCGGTACAGACCACCAAGACCAGCGTTCATGGTGCGATCAACATGCTTGGCCTGGCCAAGCGCCGCAATGCCCGTATTCTGCAAGCCTCGACCTCTGAAGTGTACGGCGATCCGGAAGTGCACCCGCAACCGGAAAGCTATTGGGGCCGCGTCAATCCGATCGGTATTCGTAGCTGCTACGACGAGGGCAAGCGTTGCGCCGAAACATTGTTCTTCGATTACTGGCGCCAGCATCAACTCCAGATCAAGGTCATGCGGATTTTCAATACCTATGGTCCGCGCATGCACCCGAACGATGGTCGTGTTGTCAGTAACTTCATTGTGCAGGCGCTCAAGGGCGAATCGATCACCATCTACGGTGACGGCTCCCAAACCCGCAGCTTTTGCTACGTAGATGATTTGATTGATGGCATGGTGCGCCTGATGCAAAGCCCGGCAGAACTGACTGGCCCGGTGAACATCGGCAATCCGGGCGAGTTCACCATGCTGGAACTGGCTGAGACCGTATTGCGTCTCGTGGGGGGCACCTCGAAGATCACCTTTATGCCGCTGCCGCAAGATGACCCGAAGCAACGCCAGCCAGATATCGCCCAAGCTCGTGAAAAACTGGGTTGGGAGCCCAAAGTCTGCCTGGAAGATGGCCTGAAAGAGACCATCCACTACTTCCGGGAGCGGTTGCAGGCATGAGCCAACTTGCACCACATCTGGTGATTGTCACGCCCGTGTACGAGGACGTGGAAGCCTCCACGCGCCTGTTCGTCGAACTGGCCGCGGCGCATGGTACGGACGTCTATGTTGTCGCGGTGGATGATGGCTCGGTGCGCCAGCCGGTGGACGCGCGTGCTATCAGCAATGCCGGCCTTGATGGCGTGGTCATCAAGCTCAAGCGCAATGTAGGACACCAGCGCGCCATTGCAATTGGCGTGAATTATGTTGCCGAGCACCTGCCGGCAGCCGAGCGCGTAGTTATCATGGATTCGGACGGTGAAGATGTGCCGCAAACCATCCATGAACTCATCCAGCCGCTGGAATCAGCCGACGTGGATGTGGTGGTGGCCCAGCGTCGCAGTCGCGTTGAAACGCTCAAGTTCAAGACGTTCTACGTGCTGTATCGCTGGTTCTTCCAGCTGTTGACCGGTCGTAAAATCAGCTTTGGCAACTTCATGGCCCTCAAGCCGGATGCAGTCAAACGTATGGCGGCCATGCAGGAGTTGTGGACTCATGTGGCCGGCTGCGTACTGACCTCCAAGCTGCGTATGAAAACCTGTGCGTTAGACCGGGGTCCGCGCTACGCCGGGCAGAGCAAGATGAACTTCGTCGGTCTGGCATTGCATGGTTTCAAAGCACTGATGGTCTTTGCCGAGGATGTTTATGTGCGCGTTGGCATCGCTTGTACGGGCATTGCCGCGCTGTCGATTGGCGCCACTGTCCTGGCCATTTTTCTCAAGATCATCGGGTATGCCACGCCCGGCTGGTTCTCGGTCGCGTTGGGTATCCTGATGCTGATCTTCCTGCAGACCGGTGCATTGACGCTCATGACCCTGATGTTGACCGGCGTGGTGCGTAGCGGTGCGGTTTCGAGCATCGCCTACAAAGACTTTGTGGATCGGGTTGTGCATGCCCGCTCGGGCGCAGTGGTTCATGTCTGAGCAAGCGAGGCATGAACGCTGGCAGATCGTCCGCTACATCATCAATGGTCTTGCGGCAACGGCCGTTCATTTTTCTGTACTGACGTTCAATCTCAAGGTGTTGGGCCTGCCTTCGGCGGGCCTCGCCAACTTGTGCGCCGCAATCCCGGGGATCATCACATCGTTTCTGGGTAGCCGTTATTTTGTATTCCGTCATCATACGGAAAGCATGCTCAAACAAGCTACCCGGTTTTCGATGCTGTACGCCGCTATAGCCGTGCTGCACGGGCTGATTCTGATGGGCTGGACCGACATCCTGCATTTTGATTACCGGCTCGGGTTTGTGCTGGCAACTGGCATGCAGGTACTCGGCAGCTACTGGGGCAACAAATTTCTGGTGTTCAACAAATGAAATATTACAAAACGATCCTCGCCGTCCTTATCTTCATTGCGGTGTTGTTTGCGGTCTACGTGGTGCACGTGCGGTTCTTCCGCGTGAACGTTGTGCTCTACAGTGCCTTGCTTGATGCGGTGATTGCCGCCGCGATTTCGCTTGGCATTGTGCTGGCCATCAAGGCGTTCCGCGTGTTTAGCGGCTTTGAGAAAACCCAACTGGTCGCCATCTGGCTGCTGGGGGGCTATATCTTTGCCATTTCCATCCCGACCGTGATCGACCGTTCCTTGTCGTTCTACATTCTGGAAAAACTGCAGCAGCGCGGTGGCGGGATTCAGGAAAACCGCATGGCTGATGTCTTCACAAAAGAGTACATCGTCGAAGACCGTCTGGTAGACGTACGACTGACCGAACAAACCCAGTCGGGCACGATTACCATCGAGCACGGCTGCGTCAAACTCACCCCGTGGGGGCACAAACTGGCAACCTTCAGCAGCTGGTTCCGTGCCAACCTCTTGCCCAAACAACGCCTGCTCATGGGCCAATATACCGATGACCTGACTGCGCCGTTCCGGAACAGCAAGGACATTGAAGATTACAAATGCCAGTGATGGCCGTGCCCGATCAGCAGACGACGGGGGCATCGCAACAGCCTGCTCCGCGTACGACTTCGCCGCTCACCCGGTTGTCAGCCTTGGTGGAGTGGGCGCTGTTGTTTGCGGGGTGGGGCCTGCTGGCATTCACACTACATCCAATCATCTCGTCGGATGGGCATTTCCGTTTCGTGGCATTGCAAGCCCTCTACACGCACCACGAATTTGCGCCAATCAAGTTCTCATTACTGCAACCGGTACTTTCCATGCCGCTGTACTGGCTTGGACCGCGGTTAGGTGTAGGGCCCGAAGACGCTGTTGCGTACTTCAATCTGCTAGTGTTTTTCGCGATTGCCCTCGTGCTTTATATGGCTTTGCGTCAAAAAGAGGACGGCGCAACGGGACGACGTGCGCTGATCATTCTGACCGCAGCGTCCATGTTTCCCCATTATGTACAACATTATTTTGGTGAAATACTTACCACTTTTTTCCTGTTGTGCGGCTTTGTCATCCGTTATCGTCGTCCGGCATTTTCCGCAGTCCTGCTTGCCTTGGGGGTCGTGAATACACCTGCAATGCTGCCGGCTCTGGGAATTGCAGTGCTCTGGTTTGTAGGGGTAGAAAAAGGGAACTGGCGCTTGCTTGCCGCACCGCTAATGGCTGGCGCAGGTGTCGCACTTGAAAATTACCTTAAATACCACGGAGTCTCGGCGACGCCTTATGTGGCT
>JASLES010000421.1 GCA_030151005.1 Silvimonas sp. | reverse complement strand
ATTGCTGATGCGCTCCACGTTCTGCGCAATATCCACGCTGGCGGAAGATTGCTCGCGCGTGGCGGCGGCAATGTCGACCATGCGGGTCACCAGGTCGCCGGTATGGTTGCTCACCTGCAGCATGGTGCTGTTGGCTTCATCTGTCACGCTGACACTGCTGACCACCTGATCGCGTGTGCTGCTGACGTTGGCAATGGCTTCTTGCGTGTCGTTGCGGATAGCGTTAACGATGGTGGTGATCTCATGGGTGGCCTCGCCAGTGCGGGCGGCCAGTTTGCGTACTTCATCGGCCACCACCGCAAAGCCGCGGCCGGCGTCGCCCGCGCGGGCGGCTTCAATGGCGGCGTTCAGGGCCAGCAGGTTGGTTTGCTCTGCCACATCGGTAATCACCCGCACAATGGTGGTGACTTCTTGCGAGCGCTGGCCCAGTTGCGCCATGCGTTCGGTCAGCGCGTTCATGGTTTGCGTCACGCTGGCGATATTGCTGGCCACATGTTGCACGGTCTGGGCGCTGGTCTCGGTCAACTGGCCAGTTTCCCGCGCCAGTGCTTCGGCCTGGTTGGCCGTATCGGCAATGTGTTGAATGCTGACGGTGACTTCTTCCACACCGGCCGCAGTTGCGCTGGACGCTTCGGATTGTTGTTGCGATGAACGTTTGACGGTATCGGCCGAACTGGCCAGTTGCGTGGCCGATTGCGACACCGCCTGACTTTCCTGGCGCACCTGCACAAACATGTCATGCAGGCTCTTGATAAAGCGGTTGAAGGCGTCTGCGGTCTGGCCGATTTCATCACGGTTGCTGACCGGGATGTGCGCCGTCAGATCACCCTGACCGGAGGCGAGTTCTTCCATGGTGCTGGCCAGGCGGTTCAGTGGCCGGGTTAGCGCGGTCACCACTGCAGAGATCACCAAAAGGATGACCACCAGCGCCACAATGCCAATGGCCACGGCGATATTGCGCAGACGCACCGCAGGCGCGGTGATGGCATCGGTCGGTACGCTCACGCCCATTGAACAGAACTGGCCGGTGTTGCCAATCTTGATGTCATGGAAAAAGTGCGTTTATTCCTTGCCTTCAATCTGAAAGTCTTCACCGGCTTTGACCTTGCTCACCTTGTCGGCCAGCGGGGTGCCGGCTTCTACCGCTTTGCCCAGCACCGCCGGGTCTTTGGCCGCCACATACAGGCCGCCTTCAGACAGCAGCGTGACGTAACCCGTGTCGTACGGGTGGACGGCGGAGAGTTCTTTTTGCAAGTCGTCCAGCATCAAGTCCGCAGCGGCCACGCCCAGGAATTTGCCGCTGTCGTCCTTGATCACATACACCAGAGAACTTTCCAGCGCCTTGATGGTGCCGACTTCATAGGGGAAGGGCTCGGTAATGGTGTCGCGCTGGCGCTGCTTGGGGACGTAATAAAAGTCGCCCCAGCCCGGCTTTTCATAGTCCGGAACGTAGGTTTCCGGGTGATCGTGATATTTGGGGAATTCTTTGACCTTGGCGCTATCGGTCATGTTGTCCGGTGCCGCCTTGCCATCCTTGCGGATGATGTACGGCGTATAGCGGCCGGTGGGATCGTTGCGCGGCCAGTCCAGCCGGTAGGTGTTATCGTCGCCGTCAAAGGCATTGGGCTCCCACACCATCCACAAACCGGTCACGCCAGGCGCGTCGTCCAACATGTGCATAATGATGTTGTCGGCCATTTTGCGATCGGGTTTGCCGCTCGCTTTCAGGCCCATCATGGTATTGGCCAGCCGCCTTGGCAGCAGCAAGGTGCGATCTAGCTGGTTCTGCACCGTCTGCGCATAGCCATTGGCTTGCTGCTGAGCCAGTTCAAAACCACTTTGCCGGGCACTGTCGTAGCTCATCTTCACCAGCAAGCCGACCATCACGGCAAAACCAATAAAGATGGCAGCGCCGGCCACCACAATGATACGCGTGCGCAAATGCCCCCACTGCTGCGCGCTTTGGCTCATGCTGATCCCCTTGAGTAGTTTGTACCCTGTTTTCTTTGGGTTTAACCGTTTTACTTTAGGCGGCGTTTAGCGAAGTTGCAGGTGATCTTCAATGACCCGCGCCAGGGTAGAGAAATGCGGCGCGATGTCCTCATCCTGGACGCAGGCGTAACCCAGCAACAGCCCGCGCGTGGCCTGATCGGTGTGGCTGTAGTAGCCGGACAGCGGGCGGGTGGCAATGCCAGCGGCTAGCGCGTCATGCGCCAGTTGGCGATCATTGATGTGGCCCGGCAAAGAGGCGACCAGATGCAGCCCGGCTTCATCGCCCCGCACCGGGACGTCCTCGCCAAAGCGGCGGGATATCTCATGCATCAGGGCCTCCCGCCGCGCACCGTACACATTGCGCATGCGGCGGATATGCGCGCCAAAATGGCCTTCGGCAATGAAGTCCGCCAGCACGGCTTGCTGCAACAACTGGCCTTCGCGGTACAACTCGGCCAGTGCAACGGCAAAGGGCTCTGCCAGTGCTGGCGGCACCACCAGATAACCAATACGCAAACCGGGGTAGAGAATCTTGCCAAAGCTGCCGACGTAGATCACCCGGTTGGCGTCATCCATGCCTTGCAGCGACATCAGCGGGCGGTTGGCGTAGCGGAACTCGCTGTCGTAGTCGTCTTCAATAATCCAGCAATCACGCTGCCGGGCGAACTCTAGCAGCATGCGCCGCCGCGCCAGGCTCATCACCATGCCCAGCGGGTACTGGTGCGAGGGGGTTACCAACATCATGCGCGGTGGCCGGGCCAGATCATCAGGGGCGGGGCAGATGCCTTCCTGATCCACCGGGATGGGTTTGAGATGCAAGCCCGATGCCTGCATCACGCTGCGTACGCCCCAGTAACAGGGGTCTTCTGTCCACACTTCATCGCCCGGATCGCACAGCAAGCGCACGGCCAGATCAACCGACTGGTGAATGCCGGTGGTGATGATGATCTGCTCTGGTTCGCAGCGCACAGAGCGTGCATTGCGCAGGTAGTCGGCCAGGGCTACCCGCAGCGGGGCGTGGCCGCCCGGCGGGGCATAGCTCAAGAGTTCTGGTTGTGGATTGCGCATATGGCGCGACTGCAGCCGGCTCCACACCGCGGCCGGAAAACGCGTGACGTCCGCCACGCCGGGTACAAACGCCCCCCATTGCCGCCGCGATACCCCAGCGGATGCAATGAGCCGCTGCCCGCGTTGTGACAGGTGGCCGGTTTCACTGCTGGCATCTGCGGCGGGGCTGCCCAGAATCTGTTGATCCGGTGAGCTATCCGCCACAAACGTGCCGCTGCCGGTGCCCGCCAGCAAATAACCCTCTACCGCCAGTTGTTCATACACCTGGATGACGGTGTTGCGCGCAATACCCAGTTCTGTCGACAACATGCGAGAGGACGGCAGCTTGCGCCCGGCTGGCAATTCATGCGCCAGGATGGCCTCTCGCAACAGGCGTTGCAATTGGCGGTAAGCGGGCTCTGTGCCGGATTTATCCAGACGCTGGGCAAGCCAGTCAGAAAGCAGGCTGGTACGCAAAGTGGCTCCATGTTTTAGAAAAAAATGGCTCTTCTGGTCAGAACCAAAGCTGACTATATTCGGTTTCAACCGAGGTAGCTACAGCCGGGCAGCTGCCCAAAATGTTTTGGCATAGGGCTGAGACAAATTTTGGATAGCGCGCCGGCCCCCTATAACGCAACACCCGTAATTCACTGGAAACGCGACCATGTCCAATGCTGATCTGTTTGCCCGCAAGAACGCCGCCACCCCGCGTGGCGTAGGCGTCATGGCGCAGTTCTTTGTAGAACGCGCCCGCAACTCTGAACTGTGGGATGTCGAAGGCAATCGTTATATCGACTTTGCTGGCGGCATTGCCGTGCTCAATACCGGTCACTGTCACCCCAAAGTGACCGCAGCCGTTAGCGAGCAACTGAATGCCTTCACCCATAGCTGTTACCAGGTGGTGCCGTATGAATCCTACGTGGCACTGGCTGAACGCCTGAACACCCTCACTCCGGGTAGCTATGCCAAGAAAACCGCGTTTTTCTCCACCGGCGCAGAAGCCGTGGAAAACGCCATCAAGATCGCCCGCGCCGCCACGGGCCGTGCCGGTGTGATCGCCTTCAATGGCGGTTTTCATGGCCGGACCATGATGGGTATGGCGCTGACTGGCAAAGTGGTGCCGTACAAGGTGGGTTTTGGGCCATTCCCATCAGAAATCCACCATGCGCCGTTCCCGTGTGAACTGCATGGCGTGACCACCAAAATGGCACTCAAGGCCCTGAACGACCTGTTCAAGGCCGATATCGACCCCAAGCGCGTCGCCGCCATTATTCTGGAACCGGTGCAAGGCGAGGGCGGTTTCTACGTCGCCCCGGCCGAGTTCATGAGCGCGTTGCGCAAGATTTGTGACGAACACGGCATCTTGCTGATCGCTGACGAAATCCAGACCGGCTTTGGCCGCACCGGCAAACTGTTTGCCATGGACCACTACGACGTACTGCCAGACCTGATGACCATGGCCAAATCCCTGGCTGGCGGCTACCCGCTGTCTGCTGTCACCGGCCGCGCCGAAATCATGGACGCCCCTAATCCCGGTGGCCTGGGCGGCACCTACGCCGGCAACCCGCTGGCCATTGCCGCCGCGCATGCGGTGATTGATGTGATCGAATCTGAAAAACTGGTGGAACGCGCTAACCATCTGGGTGACAAACTGAAAGCGACGCTGAATGAATTGCGCAGCGTGGTGCCGCAGATTGCTGACGTGCGTGGCCCCGGCGCCATGGTGGCCGCCGAGTTCATTAACCCGCAAACCGGTGAGCCGGATGCGGACTTTGCCAAGCGCGTGCAGACGGCGGCCTTGCAAGATGGGCTGATTTTGTTGTCTTGCGGGGTGTATTCGAACGTGTTGCGGTTCTTGTTTCCGCTGACGATTGAGGATGATGTGTTTGCGGAAGGGTTGGCCAAGCTGGCCAAGGCTTTGCAGAAGGCTTGATTTGGTGACTGGAAAGAGGGCGTAGGGTGGATTCGGAGCGGTAGCGACAATCCACCGTTGCTGTTGCAAAACCTTAACCACGTGTTAGCGCCTTTGGCGCGGGTTTGAAAGGCGTTTGATACCGGGGGTGCCCGGAGCACCTTACTTTCTTTGCTTCGCCAAAGAAAGTAAGCAAAGAAAGGCGACCCCTAACGACAGCGCCCCTTCGGGGTTCCCTGCGCTTCTCGCGAAGTCCGGCTGGCTACGGGAACTCGCCCTGCGGGCTCAGACACCCCTCCGCCGAAACCCCGGACTTCGCTGCGATGCTCGGCACTGCCGGAGGGGAGGCACGTCAAAAGCAACCCCAACCCCACAAACCATCTGTAAGCAAGAATGGGTTGTGTGCACTTTGCTGCATCGTCATTCCTGCGAAAGCAGGAATCCAGTCTGGCCACCAACGGTGGCCTTGATGTACCACTAACGCAGCGTTGTGCCAGCTAACCCTGGCAAACCATCAGACAAAACGGCGCGCTGGCCGCAAGACCCAGCCCGCCAACCAACACCACTAAGGAGAACCAGATAATGAACCTGAAAGACCCTTCTCTCCTGCGCCAGCAGTGCTACATCAACGGCCAGTGGCAAGACGCAGACAACAAAGAATCCGTCCCGGTGACCAACCCGGCCACCGGCGAGATCATTGCCACCATCCCCAAGATGGGCGCGGCAGAAACCCGTCGGGCCATTGAAGCGGCCAATGCCGCATGGCCGGCCTGGCGCAAGAAGAGCGCCAAAGAACGCGCGACGATTCTGCGTCGCTGGAATGACCTGATGCTGGCCAATGTCGACGATCTGGCTACGATCCTGACCGCCGAACAAGGCAAGCCACTGGCCGAAGCCAAAGGCGAGATCGCCTACGCCGCCAGCTATCTGGAATGGTTCTCGGAAGAAGCCCGCCGCATTGATGGCGAGATCATCCCCGCGCCTGCCAGTGATCGGCGTTTCCTTGTCATCAAACAACCTGTGGGCGTGACCGCAGCGATTACGCCGTGGAATTTCCCCTCGGCCATGATCACCCGCAAGGTTGGTCCGGCGTTGGCTGCCGGGTGCCCGATGGTGCTCAAGCCGGCTACCCAGACACCGCTGTCTGCACTGGCCCTGGCTGTGCTGGCTGAGCGCGCAGGCGTGCCGGCAGGGGTGTTCAGCGTGGTTACGGGTTCTGCCAACGCCATTGGGGGCGAACTGACTGCCAACCCGATCGTGCGCAAGTTGTCGTTTACCGGGTCGACCGAAGTGGGCCGCAAGTTGATCGCCCAATCGGCCGAGACGGTGAAAAAACTCTCCATGGAGTTGGGTGGCAACGCGCCGTTCATTGTGTTTGATGATGCAGATCTGGATGCTGCGGTGGAAGGTGCCATTGCTTCCAAATACCGTAACGCCGGACAGACCTGCGTGTGCGCCAACCGCCTGCTGGTGCAGGCCGGCGTGTATGACGCGTTTGCGGCCAAACTGGCCGCAGCCGTGGGCAAGCTCAAGGTAGGCAACGGTTTTGAAGCCGGTGTAACCCAAGGGCCGCTGATTGATGAAAACGCTGTCGCCAAGGTGGAAGAACACATTGCCGACGCGGTGGAAAAGGGCGCCCAGGTCATCCTGGGGGGCAAGCGTCATCATCTGGGTCAAACTTTCTTTGAACCGACCGTACTCACGGGCGTGACCCGTGAGATGAAGGTGGCCAAAGAAGAAACCTTCGGCCCGATGGCGCCCCTCTTCAAGTTCGAGACCGAAGAAGAAGCCATTGCCATGGCCAACGACACCGAGTTCGGTCTGGCCAGTTACTTTTACTCGCGCGATATCGGCCGGATTTTCCGCGTGGGTGAAGCGCTGGAATACGGCATGGTGGGTATCAACGCCGGCATTATTTCTTCAGAAGTGGCGCCGTTTGGCGGGGTCAAACAGTCTGGTCTGGGTCGTGAGGGCTCGCACCACGGCATTGATGATTACGTTGAACTCAAATATCTGTGCCTTGCCGGCCTGTAATGTAAACCGACGGTAGGTGTTTTGATAAAAAAAGAGCAGCCAGCGCTGCTCTTTTTTTATTTTGTTTATCCGGGCGCCTGCACAATTCTGGTGCAAAACGTGTGCCGGCTGCACCGTTATGCCAAGAGGCCGTGCCAGACCAGACCAATGGCATGCCCCGCTGTCATATCTGACGTATGGCATGCTTTTTGCAGCTGAAATACCAGCAAGGCTGAATGCCGGTTGGCTTGCTTTGTCAGACTAGTGCGGACGCGTGGCACTAAAGCATCACCTTTCATGCCGCACTGGTTTTGTCTTGGCGGCTCGCATAAGGTTAGAACACACAAGAATAAAACTACCGATGTATTGATGGCGGTCACTATGTTGGTAGTTTAAGTGCACTGGATTTGATCAAAGCAGATAGAGCCCGAAGGCCAAGCTTGATCCGGGGTATGGATGGGTCCCCGCAAATCTCAAAACCGCGCGTGTATGCCAGATATTTGGCATGCCAAAGACAACGCAGTGTGGCTACCGAGGCAGGCGACACTGTACGGATGAGAGAAAAGTGATTTCACAGGAAATACAACATGAAACGCTCGGGATCATGTGTGCAGTCTTCGGCGGCTTTGGTGCCGTCAACACTTCAAACCATTTCTACCATTGCGCGGTTGACGGCACGCCGCGACATTGACCCGGACCGGATTCTGGCCGGGAGCGGCATCACCGCCGCAGGCTTGCAAGACACCACCTTGATGGTCACCCACGCGCAAGAGCTGATTGTCTCTGCCAACGCGCGCGCTCTGACTGGTGATGAATCTTTGGGTTTGCAGATTGGCAACGCCTTGCGTGTATCCAGCTTTGGGTTGCTGGGCTATGCCATGCTGGTCAGCCCAACCTTGCTAGACGCGCTGCAATGCATCTTTGATTTTCCGGTGTTGTTTGGCTCTTACTTTGACGTTTCGCTCAAGGTAGAAGGCTATGCGGCCTCCATCACACTGGATGACTACCGTTACCGGCCTGACCTGGAAATCTGGAACACCGACATGTGTCTGGCCGCCTTGTGGGCGGTAGTCTGTGACGTGATGGCCGACAAAATCAGCCCGGATTGCGTGGCGTTGCGGCATGGCAAACCGGAACACGCGGCAGCCTACCGGCAGATTTTTGGCTGTTCCACCTACTTTGACCGGCCGGAAAGTGGTTTGTATTTCCCGGCCGAGTTGCTCTCTAGCCCCTTGCCGCTGGCTGATCCGTTCAGCTATCAGGTTATGCGCCAGCAATGCGCGCAACTGCAACGCACCTGGCAGAACAACAGCAATCTGGACGTAATCACCAAGGC
>JASLES010000408.1 GCA_030151005.1 Silvimonas sp. | reverse complement strand
TCCACGGCGGTACGTTGACTGGTTCCTTTGCGGAATATGAGCCCTATCAAGGCGGCCCCGGCATGGTGGTCTTTTTCTGGGCTAACCCGGTGATTATCAAACCAGTGGTGCCGACATGCACGGTCAAGACACCGTCTATTGCTGTACCAATTGGTACTGTGCAGGCTAGCGCTTTTACTGGCCCTGGCTCTACCTCAGCACCCACTAATTTCAACATCCAGCTCGCCTGCTCGGGCGGTAGCCCATCCACATATACCACCGCATTTGTCACGGCGACCGATGCCAGCCAACCGGGTAACACCTCCAATACGTTGTCATTAACACCTCAATCCACAGCAAAGGGCGTTGGTGTCCAGATTTTGAACAACAGCACACCAATTTCGTTTGGTTCGGACTCCAACACCGTTGGCAACACTAATCAGTGGACGGCTGGCACTATCGCCCAAGGCGTCTCTGGATTCACGATTCCGCTTTCGGCGCGCCTGATCCAGACCAATTCCAGCCTGGGTGCGGGCAGCATCAATGCCGTGGCCACGTTCACCATGGCCTATCAATAGGCGGGCAACGATACGAGGAAAATCATTTCCCGTTACCCACAAAAAGGGCTGCGCATGCAGCCCTTTTTGTACCCAGCAGTGCAAGCGTCAAAGCTGGTATCTCTATATCCGCGCCACCCCGACGCAAGACACTAGATGACACGAAACAAAACACCACGCATAGGCGTGGTGTTTTGTTTTGCGGGGTCGGCTTGTCGATTTACAGTTGCAACGCCGCCAGCAAGTCGCCTTCCAGATGTCGTACTGCGCGTTCGTCACTCAGAATCTGCCCGGATATCAAGAAGTTATCTTCCGCACGTTCGCCCAGCGTCATGATCTTGGCAGACTGGATTTCAATGCGATTGGCGGCAAGGATGCCGGCAATGGTCGACAACAAACCAGTGCGGTCCCCGGCGGTGATCGACAGCACCTGATACTTGCCACCGCGCTCGTCCGCGCTGATCTCCACGCGGGGTTGAATGGGAAAATGCTTGAGTTGGCGGGACAAACGCGCCTTGCCCGGTGCCGTCAGCGGTGCCTGGCGGGCAATCTGGTTGGCCAGTTCATACTCCACATAACCAATCAGATCCCGATAACCGTCTTTTTGATGGTCCGGGATATACACATAAAAACTGTCGAGCGCGTAACCATGGCGCGTGGTGTGGATGTGTGCATCAAAAATGGAGTACCCGGCTTTCTCAAAGAAAGCACAGATGCGGGCAAACAGATCCGCCGCATCCTTGGTGTACACCATCACCTGCAAGCCTTCACCAGATTCGGACAGCTTGGCGCGCACCACTGGTACATCCGTATCAATGCGAGAGAACAACTGGCGGGTATGCCATGCAATCTCCCGCGCGTCGTGACGCAAGAAGTAAATGGTGTCGAGTTTGTCCCAGAACGCCTGATGCGCATCGTCACGCAGGCCATACAACCGCAACAGGCGCAACGCTTCCGCTTGCCGGTCTTCCAGCCAGGATTGCACCGGCATGCTGCGGGCGCTTAAAAAGCGCTGGGTAGCTTTGTAGAGGTCTTCCAGCAACTTGGCTTTCCAGGCGTTCCAGACCTTGGGGCTGGTGCCGCGGATATCCGCCACGGTCAGCAAATACAACGCCGCCAGGTGGCGCTGGTCGCCCACCAGATTGGCAAACTCTTCAATCACCTCCGGGTCGTACACGTCGCGCTTTTGCGCGAAAGAGGACATGACCAGATGGTGTTTGACCAGCCACGGAATCAGCTTGCGATCGTCCGGGTCTAGCGGGTGTTCATTGCAGAAGTCCGCCGCGATCTTTTCACCCAGTTCAGAGTGATCGCCGCCGCGGCCTTTGCCAATGTCGTGAAAGAGGGCAGCGATATAGAGCGCTTCTGGCCGGGCAAACTCCGCCAGCAGCCGTGAGCAGAATGGGTACTCGTGGGTGAACGCGGCAATGGCAAAGCGGCGCACATTGCGCAGCACCATCAGTGTGTGCTCGTCCACGGTATACACGTGAAAGAGGTCATGCTGCATGCGCCCGACGATTTTGCCGAACTCGGGGATGTAGCGGCCCAGTACGCCGTACTGGTTCATGCGCCGCATGATGCGCGTCAGCCCGGCGGGTTGCCGGAACAGGTCGATGAACAATTGTTTGTTACGCGGATTGGCGCGAAATTCGTCATCAATGCGTGCCCGCGCATGCCACAGTGCGCGCAAGGTTTCCGGGGCGATATCGGCGGCGTAGTTTTCCTGCTCAAATACCAGGAATAACTCCAGGATGGCCGACGGGTCTTGCTGGAACACGTCCGGGCGCGTGATTTCCAGCACGGGCCCACGCAGCTGGAAGCGCTCGTTCAGCGGCGTAACCTCAACGCCGATTTGCGAAAAGATACGCGTGCGCAGCGCGCGCACCAGCAACGGCGTGAGCTGGCTGACGATCCGGGCCGCCAGATAGTACTGCGCCATCAATTGTTCGCTGGCGCGTTGCTTCTGGTTGTCTACGTACCCAAAGTCAGCTGCCATCGGGTTCTGGTAATCAAACAGAATGCGATCTTCATGACGCTTGGCCGTCCAGTGCAACTGGATGCGGATACACCGCAACACGCGCTCGGCCCGCCGCAGTTTCTGGCTTTCTTCATGCGTGAGCATGCCCATGGCGGCCAGCTTGCGCCAGTTGTTGCCCAGACCCAGCGCAGAGGCAATCCAGCCAATCAGGTGCAGATCTCTGAG
>JASLES010000348.1 GCA_030151005.1 Silvimonas sp. | reverse complement strand
CCCCACGCCTTCCCATCCCGAACAGGACCGTGAAACGACTTAGCGCCGATGATAGTGCGGATTACCCGTGTGAAAGTAGGACATTGCCAGACACCCCATAGAAAGCGCCCGTACAGAGAACTGTACGGGCGTTTTGCTTTGCGTGCGTCCCGCAAGGCGGAAAACAGAGCACTACGTGGAATCACTAAACTAGCGGCAGTCGATTGAGCACTTTGCGGGCATAGTCGATCGTTTCACTGGCGGTCAAACCTATCGCCGCCATAAACTCCTGTCGCCATAGATCAGCACCAGCGCCGTGCACAAAGACGCCAAATCTTGCCGCTTCTGCTGGATTCAAACCTTGCGCCAATAGCGCGGCGATTATTCCACCCAGAATATCGCCTTGACCCGCAGCGGCTAGCGCCGCGTTGCCTGATCCATTGATGGTCAGGTGCTTGCCATCACACACTACAGTCCCGGATCCCTTGAGTACCACAATGCATCTATAACGTTGCGCCAGCGCGCTGGCGGCACGTAGCCGGTCTTGCTGGACTTCCGGAGTGGAGATACCCAGCAGCCGGGCGGCCTCTGTCGGGTGTGGCGTGAGGATGGCAGGGGTGATGCGTTCTGCGCACAGATGAGCCAGTTCTGCGTGGCTAGCGAGCAGATTCAGGCCGTCGGCATCAATCACTAGCGGTTCCGGGCGGGGCAGCAAGTTGCGTAGCAGCGCAATTGCAGCTTCGCTTTGTCCAAGGCCGGGGCCTGCCAGCCACACATCATGCGGCAGATTGATGAGGTCATCTGCTGATGTCAGCATAAGTTCGGGTGCCACAAGGTCTACTGACAGAGCGTTGCCCAACAAGCCAACGCGGATTTTTCCCGCACCGAGTTTGAGCGCTGCGCGCCCGGCAAGCAGTGGCGCACCCGTCATGCCATTGGCGCCACCTGCAATGCCGACCGTACCGTAACTGCCTTTATGACTGGCCTGGCGTCGCAGCAGACCCTGCGGTAAGACCTCTGGCTGATACAGTTGCAAGTCGCCCGCGGGGAGAGCATTGGAGGGAATATCGAGGTCAAAGACGATTACATGGCCGGCGTAATCCTGGCCCTGAGCCGTATGCAGACCGGGTTTGTCGCCGATAAAAGTCAGTGTAGTGTGTGCATGCAGTGCTGCGCCGCGTACCGTGCCGGTATCTGAATCCAGACCGCTGGGGATATCCAGGGCAATCACGGTTTGCCCGCTCTTTTTGATCTGTTCGAACAGAGTGCAGACAGATTCGGGGACATCCCGGCTCAAGCCAATGCCAAAAAGCGCATCAATGACCAGATCGTCTTGTTCGTCCCAAACCTCATCAAGCGTGCCACCGGCGCGATGCCATAATTCCAGGGCACGGGCGGTGGGGGCTGATGCCGCTTTACTGCTACCCAGATAATGCACTTTGACTTTGTAGCCGCCTTCTTTGAGGTGGCGGGCCACTGTCAAACCGTCACCGCCATTGTTGCCAGGCCCGACCAGCACCACCACTCGCGTATCTTGATTGTGGTGAGCGGCTACCCACTGCGCGGCGGCCAGACCTGCCCTCACCATCAGTTGCGCGCCTGCGGCGACTTGCGCTTGTTCGATATGGCGAGTTGTGGTGCTGTTAAACAAGGCATGGGTCATGTTGAGTAACCGGCAAGGTCAAAACAAATGCGGCCTTTGCAGGCCGCATAACATCAGAACATCAAGGTGGTGTCGCGTGTGAGCAGGGCCTGGACATCATCCAGGCTGGCCCTTTCCTTTTCTTCCCGGCGCGGATTTTGCCGTTCCGCCAGGCGGGGGCGAACATGCAGTTTGATCTGCGTATCGTCGTACCAGAAGGCCAGCGTGGGATAGAGCGCGTGGCGGTGCGTCGGTGGTGGTTCCAGATGTTGATATTCGATCCGCTCGTTCAGCAGAAAAATCTCTACGCTCTTGGGGTCATCGGTATAGACGAGCAAATTGATATCAGAATGATCCCCCGCTACGCCGGACAACACAGAGCCTGTGAGCCACGGTGTAAAACTGCGCAGCAAACGCATGACGGTGACGGCTTTCTGGCGCAACTCCTGTAAACAGCCATCGTGCTCCGGTTGGTAGATCGCGCGGTAACTGGCCAGCGCATCTTCGATTTCCTGGTTAGAGGGCAGCACGTGGGCATCAGAAACACCCAGATGACGGGCCGCTTTTTTCTTGGCCAGCGCGAAGTCATGCATATGGTCTTCGGCGATCAGGCGGGCGGCGTGATGCGCGATTTCGGCGCGCAAGGTCAGGGTATGACGATCGGCTGAAAAGGATTTACCCATGATGGCGGTTCTCCAGGTGGCGGTCAGGTCGGTCGGGCAGGGCTGCCGTCTGTGGCTGCAGGATCAAGGCTGTCGCTGGGTGGGAACCTCCGGGAAAGGTCTCGGGGGAGGCAAGGCGCCAGTGTTTTGGCCCTTACCTCCATAACAGTAATTCATTGTGAGTAATTACGCGAATCCGCTTGCGTGGTCACTGGCTAAAATAGCAGGTCTTTGATTTCATCCAGTGGTTGTGAAGCCACAGAGCCGCTGCCTAGCCCCAGTTCCGGATTGGTCTGCGTATATTCCGCAAAGAAATATTCGGTACGGTCACCTTTCTCGGTCTGGATGGTCTGTGCCACAACCCCCTCAGGTACCGGGTACTGCCGTTCTGGTACGTCGGCCAGCGCCTTGCCCATATAGTTGATCCAGATTGGCAGCGCCGCAGCGCCACCCGTTTCAGAGCCGCCCAAAGAGCGGGGCTGATCAAACCCGACCCAGGCCACGGTCACGACGTCCGGATTGAAGCCGGCAAACCAGGCGTCATGCGTATCGTTAGTGGTGCCCGTCTTGCCTGCGAGATCCGTACGGCCCAATACGCGGGCTTTAGAGCCGGTACCGTAGCGCACAACGTCCTGCATCATGCTGGTCATGACGAAGGCATTGCGTGCCTCCAGCGTGCGCTTGGCGGTCTGTCCTGCCACCTGTGGCGCGGTTTGAGCCACCAGGTTGCCACGGGCGTCGACGATTTTGTCGACATACCATGAATACACGCGATAGCCGGTATTGGAAAACACCGCGTAGCCCTCGGCCAGTTGCAAAGGGGTAACGCTGCCAGCCCCCAGCGCCATGGTCAGATAGGCCGGGTTCTGTTGCGGGGTAAAACCAAAGCGCGTATCAAACTGCTGCGCATAGGGCGGCGTGATCGATTGCAGGATGCGGATAGAGACCAGGTTCTTGGAATGCGTAAGCGCGTTGCGCACGGTCATCATGCCTTCGTACTTGCCGTCGTAATTCTTGGGCTCCCATTTTTGCCCGCCCACCTGGTCCGGGTTGATGACGATGGGGGCGTCATTGATCAACGTGGCTGGGGTGACGCCTTTTTCCAGTGCAGCTGAGTAGACAAAGGGTTTGAAGCTGGAGCCGGGTTGGCGCCATGCCTGGGTGACATGGTTGAAGTTGTTGCGGTTGAAGTCATAGCCACCGACGAGTGCGGTCACCGCGCCATTCTGGCTGTTGATCGAGACCAGCGCGCCTTCTACCTGCGGCAACTGGGAAATCACCCACCCGCTGTCTTGTTTGACCACGCGAATAATGGCGCCAGGGCGAATGCGCGCGGTAGGGTTGGCCTTGTCGGACAGCGCAAAACGCGCAAATTTTAGCCCGTCGCCCTCAATGGTGATGACCTCGCCACCCTTGAGCCAGGCTTTGACCAGTTTGGGCGAGGCGCTCTGCACGATAGCGGCCAGTTCTTCATCAGAGTCCTTGATGTCAGCAAC
>JASLES010000341.1 GCA_030151005.1 Silvimonas sp. | reverse complement strand
CCCGCCCGACTCACGGGATAATTGCATGGATATCAAGCCGCCAAACCCGCCAAGACTCAAAAGGATCGCAATGGCCATTACCCTCAAGACACCCGAACAGATCGAATCGATGCGCGTGGCCGGCCGCCTTGCGGCAGAAGTGCTGGAGATGATCAGCGAGTACGTGCAACCGGGTGTCTCGACGGAAGAACTGGACCGGCGGTGCTTTGAATACATCACCAAGGTGCAGAAGACTATCCCGGCCAATGTCGGGTATCACGGTTTTCCCAAGACCTTGTGTACGTCGGTCAATGGCGTGGTGTGCCACGGCATTCCCAGCCCCAAAGAAATCCTTGCCGATGGGGACATCGTCAATATCGACGTCACCGTGATCAAGGATGGCTGGCACGGCGACACCAGCCGCATGTTCTACGCCGGCACCCCGTCCGACGCCGCGCGCAAGCTGGTGGATACAACGTTTGAAGCCATGATGGCCGGCATTGAAGTGGTGCGCCCTGGTGCGACGCTGGGTGATGTTGGCCACGCGATCCAGACCCTGGCGGAAAGCCGGGGTTACTCGGTCGTGCGTGAATACTGTGGCCACGGCATTGGCCGCGTGTATCACGAAGAACCGCAAGTGCTGCACTACGGCCGCGCCGGCACGGGTCTGCGCCTGAAAAAAGGCATGACCTTTACGGTCGAGCCCATGATCAACGCCGGTGAAGCTGGCGTGCGCTCGCTGGCCGATGGCTGGACCGTGATCACGCGGGATGGCTCGCTCTCTGCCCAATGGGAACACATGATTGCGGTGACGGATGACGGGTTTGAAATCCTGACGCCGTGGCCAGAAAACTTTACACGCTAAGGACGCTCTGGCGCTGGCCCGCAAGGCCGGCGCGCGCCCTGCTCCACTCTTATTCAGTTTCAAGGATCGCCTGTGACCAGGAAAGCCCCCTTCTCTGCGTTGCCCCTCTCTGCTGCGCAACTGGCCAACCTGGCTAGTCTTGATTATCAAGAGATGACCGACATCCAGGCCAAAAGCCTGCCGCTGATTCTGGAGCGCAAGGATGTCATTGCCCAGGCCAAAACGGGTAGCGGCAAGACCGCCGCATTCGGGCTGGGCATTTTGCATAACCTGAACCCGACTTTGTTTGCCATTCAGGCCCTGGTCATTTGCCCCACGCGAGAGCTGGCCGACCAGGTGGCCAAGTCGCTGCGGCAACTGGCGCGGCACATGGACAACATCAAGATTCTGACGTTGTGCGGCGGTACGCCCATGGGCCCGCAGATTGGCTCGCTGGAACATGGCGCGCACATCATCGTCGGCACGCCGGGCCGCCTGCATGACCACCTGGCACGCGGCACGCTGGATTTGCGCCGCGTCAGCATGCTGGTGCTCGATGAAGCGGACCGCATGATCGACATGGGTTTCTATGACGAAGTGGTCAACATTGTCCGGCAGTGCCCCAAGCACCGGCAGACCATGTTGTTCTCTGCCACGTATACCGAAGATATCCGCAAGCAAAGCGCCGGTTTCCTGCGGCAGCCAGTGGAAATCAAGGTGGAGTCTTTCCATGACGCCAACCATATCGAACAACGGTTTTACGATGTAGAACACACGCGCCGCAATGACGCTGCCGCGCAGATCATCGAGCACTTCCGTCCGGTGTCCACGCTGGCGTTCTGCAACACCAAAATCCATTGTCGTGAACTGGCCCAGGCGCTGCGCGAACGCGGGCTTTCAGCGCAAGCACTCTATGGCGATATGGAACAGCGCGACCGTGATGAAATCCTGGTGCGTTTTGCCAACCGCAGTTGTTCTGTACTGGTGGCCACGGACGTTGCCGCACGCGGGCTGGATATTGCCTCGCTGGACATGGTGCTGAATGTGGATGTCTCACGCGATGCAGAAGTGCACGTGCACCGCATTGGCCGCACCGGTCGCGGCAAAGAGCGTGGTCTGGCGGTCACGCTGGCCTCTGCGGAAGAGAAAAAATGGGTGCGCCTGATTGAGGAATACCAGCAAGGCGTCAAAGCGGTCTGGCATCATCTGACCGAAGCCACACCAGCAGATGGCAAGACCCTGCAACCGCCCATGGCCACGCTGGAAATTGCGTCCGGCCGCAAAGACAAACTGCGCCCTGGCGACGTGCTGGGTGCGCTGACGGGCGACGCCGGCTTCAAGGGTGAGCAGATCGGCAAGATCAACGTGTTCGACTTCTCGACCTTTGTGGCGGTCGAACGCAATATTGCGTACGAAGCACTGCAACGCCTGAGCAACACCAATATCAAGGGCAAGCGTTGCCGGGTGCGGTTGCTGGATGAGTAAGCACGCGGCTCAGGCCGTCAGCAACCCCGGTAATTCATCCATCTGACCAAACGCCTCTGCACCTGCAGGCACTGGGTCGACCATGCCATGCGGCTGGTAAAACAGTGCCCGCATCCCCGCCGCCACGGCGCCCGCCACCCCCGTGGGGCTGTCTTCCACCACCACGCAACGTGACGGTTGTGCGCCATAAAGCGCTGCAACGTGCAAAAACAAACCCGGATCAGGCTTCCAGATACCCACGTCGTAGGCGCTATGCAGGCGCTCTCCAAAATACGGTGCCAAGCCGGTCACCGCCAGTGCATGCTGCATTTTGGCGAGCGGCCCATTGGAGACAAGACAGAACGGCAGCGATAACCGGCGGATCATGTCCAGCACACCTGGCATGGGCACCAGTTCTTCATCGAACAGTTGCGCCACACGTGCCCGGTAGCGGACTTCAAAATCATCAGGCAGGGGCTGGCCGATACGGTGCGAGAGATCAGCTGCAATGGGGGCAAATTTGACGCCGCGATAGCGTGCGACCATGCCCTCCAGGGTTTCATCCAGTTGCGGCAACAACTCCAGGAACGCCTGATTACACAGGCGTTCGCTGTCAACCAGCGTGCCGTCCAGATCAAAACAAACCAGTTCTACTGCAGGCATCCGCGTACAACCTCAGGCATGAAACGGCCGTTCAGCATACCCGGCAGACGCGCAGGTGGCTAGGCAACAGGTTGCGCTGCAGCAACGACAATTTCTTCACCCAGAAGGGTGTGGATCTCTGACTGGACTAGCGCCAGCATGCTGAACGCAGTGCCGGTTTCCATAAAGCGATCTGCCGCGGCGCGGCAGCTAGACTCGTCTTCCCAGACCTGACGGTCAAAGAAATAGCCATCGCCTTCATACAGTTCATAAGCCACAAACCCAGCCTGCACGCGTAACCAGGCAAGCATATCCTGAGTGAGTGATAGAAAAACATCGTGGGCATGCGGGTCTTTAAGGCGAGACTGGACAAGCTGAACGAACATGCAAACTCCGGCAAATTTAAACCGCGTTGAATTTATGCTTACATATTAAACAAGTTTTAAACAATTTGCAGGTAATCATTTAGCCGTAATTGCACACCGCCCGGTATGTTTTATGTCGCAACGCAACATGACCTGCCCTGCCAGCGTTTTGAGCTTGTCTGACACAAAAAAAACACGCCCTGCAAGGCGTGTTTTTTATGCGATACCACCGGCATGCTCAGCTACTGGCAGACGCTTTGGGCGCCTTGCTATTGGCGGGCGGAGCCAGATCCCACTCCCCGTTAGTGCCTTTGCAATAAGAGGGATTCATCACGTCATTCTGAACCTTGTTGGTGAAGTTGAGTTTCACCTGGCGGCAGGTCATGCCATTGCGTTCGAACTCCCGGGTTGGCGTGATCTTGACTTCAGTCGGGTTGCTTTTTTGCGTGTCAGCATTGCTCCAGGATTCACTCTGACCGATTTTGCTGTGATCCAGCGCATCGGTAATGGTCTGGTTCAAGCCCGCGATTTCATCGGGCTTGAGTCGGCTCAGCGGGGTATTACCCATGAAACCAAGGCCGGCGGCATGCGCCTGGCCGAGCAATGCGGCGCAAATCAAGGCTGTTGTTATGATGGTGTGACGGGTTTGCATTTCGGTCTTCCTCAACGTTTTTCCGGATACAAGTTTGTGGCTCTTCATCTTAGAGCGCAGGCCAGTTAATTGCTGACCCGGTGAATGACTTATAAGGAAAAATCGGCCGCGTAATCGGCTTCGGTTCTGGCTTGCAAACGGCCGGAGCGGCATGCTTTAGAGAACGCGTCATAGTCAATATCGACTTGCGCCGCGTAGGCCATGGCGTATTTTCCCAATGCTGCCGCCATGCTGTCGCTCTTGCCCAGGTAACCGCTGATTTCTGCCGCCATGCCGCCAGCCCGGGCATGGGAGCGGGCCAGCGCCCAGCCGCAAGCGCGGGCGTAACCGGTCAGGCGTTCGGCATCGTATAAATCGACCTGCGCCGAGACCTTCATGTCACGCAATTGGCGCAGATAGAAAAACCGCCCTGATGGCCCGGTCGACCAGCCCAGGAAAATATCACTGGAAGCCTGCATCAAACGCTGCCCATCTACCACGCGCCGACCCTGATGCTGCAACGGTGATTTGCTTTTCACATAGGGTGCCAGCACCGAAGAGGTAGCCTCTTTAATCTGCAGGAACAAAGGCTTACCCTGATCATCCATCATCAGCGCCACAAGGCAGCGCGTACCCACACTGCCAACGCCAACCACCTTGAAAGCCATGTCATGCAGGGAAAAGCGATCCAGCAATTGGCGGTGGCTGGGCGCTATGGTGCCGCTGTATTCCTTGGAGAGCTTCTTGATCAGCTCTTCCGGGCCGCCCAGTTGCACCCAGTCGTCCACCTCATCAAACAGTGAGGTATTGCTGTGAATGTGAAATACAGCCGGTGGTGCGTCGCGGATTTTCCATTTGCCGTTTTCCAGCACGCCCAGCTTGGGCAGCAATTCTTCACTACTGCGCCGGTCTGCTTTGGCCATGCCTTCCTTGACGATCTTGCGACCTTCCGCAGTTCTGGCTTGTTCCAGTATCCGCTCGAAGGTGATCTGGTCGTACCAGACATCCAGCGCGCCCATCTGTGCGTATTCGCCCATGTATTGCTGATAGGTTCGCGCGGCAGTCCAGGCCATTTCTTCAGCGGCCACATCGCCATGACCCAAGTGTCTCGCGGCCACTGCAAAACTGGCGCAAAGCCGTTTCAGATCCCATTCCCACGGGCCGGGATGGGTTTCATCAAAATCGTTTACATCAAACAACAAATGCCGCTCCGGCGTCGCAAACCCGCCAAAGTTAGAGAGATGACAGTCGCCACAAATCTGGAAATAGAACCCCGAGTCTGGCGTGCCGGACAAATCATGCGCCTGCAAGATGGCGCTGCCGCGAAAGAACGCAAATGGCGAGGTCAACATGCGCGAATACCGCAGCGGCACCAGGCGTGCTACCCGGCCTTCACTATTGGCCTGCAGCAACAGAATCGGGTCACGGTCACACTTGCCCGGATGGTCATGGGTGCCACGCTTGACCGCTTTGCGCGCCTCTACACCGCGGGCAATCCGCTCTTCCAGGGTGACTTCATGTTTGGGCATACATGACTCCGTCGCGAAGTAGTCGAAAGCGGCCTTCCCGCCTCCGGTGAATAGTCACAGGATAGCCCGCCGCGGCACAATTGCCTGATCGACTAAAAAGGGCCGGCTGCAAACAGGCGAGGATTCAATCGGGGAAGAGCATGGACGCGGTCAGCCGGACGCCCCAGCCAGGCGTGCTGTCAGGGCGGCTAATCCAGTATTTGCCCTCCACACCCAGCATGGCTTTTTCGCTGCCAAAGGAAAACATGCGGGACAACCCGGCGCTGACCGGCACGGTCCAGACCTTGCCTACCCAATCATAGGTTGTTTCAGAACCCAGCGACCAGATCAGGCCAGAGTGCTGGCTGACCGACAGAAACGGTTGCACGGCAGATGTACTGGCATTGCCATGCAAAGCCGGCACCGTATAAGACCAGATGTGGTTGGCCTCTACCCCCCAGCTCCAGCTTTCTTTCTGCATCATGAGTACGCCGGACGGGCCGGCGCCCCAGCGCGGCAGGCCATTGGGAGAGTTCAGCGTACTTTCGCCCAGAAAAGCCGTGCCGCCACCAATCACCCACGCGCCATCGTTGACTTTGGCGGGCACCAGAAGCAGGTTTTGTACGTCCTGGCCGCTACCATAGGGGTTGGAGCCGGGTAACAGATCAGAATGGGCACCGCTTAACAGCGGCTGGGACACGAGGGACCACTGATTGCCGAGTGCATAGGCAGAGGGGCCGAAGCCAGCGGCTTTGGTATTCCAGCTATTGCCCGCGCCATTGCTGCCCAGGCGTTCAGGGGCCAGCGCGTTATCAACTGCAGCCGTCTGGGCTGGTGAGAAGTCATCATCTGCCAGTGCGGTGCCGGCAAGACTGGCAGTCAGCACGCAACCGGACACAAGCCTGATCAAGCTCGTTTGCATACCCATCTCCCGACCCGTTGCGCCTCTTTGGGCGGCGGTGCCGTATTTTTATCGATCTTGTGTGTGCAGGCATGGCAGCATCTTCAAAGGCCGCCGGTGCGTTGTGCATTGCTCATCCATAACGTTAGACGCTTGTAAGTCTTTGCGTTAGGCAGACTGTTGGACAAACGCCGCCGCCGGTCAGTCTGCAGCAGCGGCGCCCATCTGCAGCCAGATGCGGAATCTGCCGCAAACCCGCTACTGGCTTGGAGCGACGCGTGGTCCGCACTGTGATAAGAGCACCCGGCCGCGAATCCAGCAACCCGCCAGGCCCCCGCTCTTATGGCGTATCTGCGTTGCGCAGATACGACAAAGCCCGGCGAACCGGGCTTTGTCAGTAAGGTTGGCTGGGCAATCAGGCCAGCGCTGGCGTACGCGGATTGCGCTGATGCAGCACCACCGTCAGCACCACAC
>JASLES010000335.1 GCA_030151005.1 Silvimonas sp. | reverse complement strand
CACGCAAGACACCGCCCGGCGCGTCGCCAAGATGTTCATCAAGGAAGTGTTTCACGGTCGTTATCAACCCATGCCGCCGGTAACCGAGTTCCCCAATGCTGAGCGCCTGAACGAATTGATGATCGTGGGCCCGATTACCGTGCGCAGTGCGTGTTCGCACCATCTGTGCCCGATCATTGGCCGTGTCTGGGTTGGCGTCATGCCCAACGAGCACTCCAATCTGATCGGCCTTTCCAAGTATGTGCGGCTGATCGAATGGGTCATGAGCCGCCCGCAAATCCAGGAAGAAGCCGTCACCCAGGTCGCTGACCTTTTGCAATCCCGCTTGCAGCCAGATGGACTGGCGATTGTGATGGAGGCCGATCACTTCTGCATGCACTGGCGCGGTGTGAAAGACGCAGATGCCAAGATGACCAACAGCGTAATGCGCGGTGCTTTCCTCAAAGACGCCACCCTGCGTCGCGAGTTTCTGGCACTGATGCATCGCTAGGATTAATCGGGCCCGTGCGGGTCCGACAACCATCCACCCAAAAAGCCTGGCATTTGCCGGGCTTTTTGCTGCCACCGGCTACAATGACGCCAGAAACCAGGGAGCACGGCATGCTGATTGTTTTTGGCGGATTACCCGGCACAGGCAAAACCACACTGGCCCGCGCGGTGGCGCAAGAACTAAGCGCGACCTATGTCCGGATCGACACACTGGAGCAAGCGCTCATCCGCGCCTTTACTGCCGAGATCGAGATTGGTGCCGCCGGTTACACGCTGGGGCATGCCATTGCGGCAGAAAACCTGTCGATCGGGATGACCGTGGTGGTCGACGCGGTAAACGCCCTGGAGTTTGTGCGCCAGATCTGGCGCGATCTGGCCGCCGAGGCGCACACGCCCATTTTTGAAGTGGAGTGCGTCTGCACAGACCCGGCCGAGCATCAACGCCGCGTCGAAGCCCGCACTGCCGACATCTCCGGCCATGTATTACCGACATGGCAAGAGGTCGAAGCACGCGAATACGAACCATGGGTGACACCGCATCAGCAGATCGACACCACCCTCAATGAGCCCGCCGCGGCACTAGCCTTGCTGCTGGCGCAACTGCGCGCCGTTCCCACGCAACACTGGCAGGATTAAGCAGCGCGAATGCGCTGCCAGACTTCGTACTCTACGCGCTCGCCATTTTCAAAACGGGCGTTATGCCATTGATCACCCTCAAGGCGGGCCTGAAAGACATAATCGCGCATGGCGGCGGGCGGGTATGAGCCCATGTCCGGGCTTTCGGTGTAAACCCCGTTTTCAAACGTGAAGCGGCCGCTTCCTGCCGACCAGTAGGCCCCGTTTTTGTGGGTTACAAAAGTGAAATGCCCGGCGGCAAGCACCTTGCGCGAAGCAATGCCATCCAGGTCATAGCGCACCCAATGGCCCTCTTCCAGGCATTCGCCGGAAACCAGTTGCCATGCGCCATCAAACACGTTTGCACTCATGTCGCGCCTCTGTTCAGGAAAAGATGCGCTGATTATGCAAACGGGATGAACTGGCCAGCATAAAACCGGCCAAGGCCGGCAAAGCGGTTTAACCGCGCCGGCGCCAACCCGCGATCACGAGCATGGCCCAGGCCAGCAGAAAACAAACGCCACCAAAGGGCGTAATAGCACCAAGCGGCCGAATACCAGTCAGCGCCAACGCATACAGGCTGCCACTGAACAAGATGATGCCGGCCAGCATCAAACCGGCGGCGCGAGACAATAAGGTGACGGAAAAACGCGTCCACAAGGCACACAACAACAGCAAACCCAAGCCGTGGCTGGCCTGGTAGGTCACCCCGGTTTGCCAGATGGCCAGCATCTCGGGCGAAAGCACCGTTTTAAGGCCATGCGCGCCAAATGCACCGGCAGCCACGGCAATGAACATGTTGGCCGCGCCGGCCACCAGCATGTGACGATCGTTCAAGCTTGTCTCCCGCTACGCCAAAGCGTCCGATCATAGCCGGTAATGTGGGGCAGCGTTACTGGTAGCCCGATGCCGAGGTATCTACGGTGATGTGCCCCAGCACCGTGCCATTCTTCACGAACAGCAAACTACCTTCATGCAGATAGAAGGTTTCGTCATGGGTATATGCGCCCGCTTGCGTGGTCTTCACATCGCCAGGCAGGCCGATCAAGGACTCCACTTGCTTGCGGCTCATGCCAATGCGCAGCTTGGCAAACTTGCTGCCTGGCGCCGGCTTGCCCGTTACAGCAGAGACTGCACTGGCTGGCTTGGCCTTGTGGCGTACTGGTTTGGCGATCGGCACGGGCGTAGGCATTGGCGTGGGCGTCGGCGTAACCACGGCTACAGGTGCAGAAGCTGGCGCGGAGGCTGCCTTCAGCGCGCCGGCATCGTTACCTGGCATGGCACAGCCCGCCATCACCGTCATGACCAGTAGCCCGCAAAGAGCCTGATGACGCATACAAGTTCCTGTTTTTAGATTTGATTTGTGGACTTTAGCCAGTACACGCATGCCCCACAGACCACCCCGTCCATGTTGCTTGCTGGCTTGTTACGTCGCGCAAACCAAATATAAGCGAAAAATAATATAGAAACTGCGCGTTTATCCCCCGCCCGGCTCCGTTAATCTGGCTTAACCGGCATGAAGTTTTCATGCAAGCCTGGCCCGTACGGCAAAAGCCCCGGAAAACCGGCGGTATCCGCCAGCATTCCGGGGCATCAGCACGGGTTTAGCCGTGCCGCGTACTCACAATCGCCTGCGTGACCGTGGGCGGTGCTTCAGAGTAATGCTTGAACTCCATGGTGTATGTCGCACGCCCCTGGGTGAGCGAGCGCAAGGTGGTGGAGTAACCAAATATCTCTGCCAGCGGCACCTCCGCACGGATCAACTTGCCACCGCCACCGGCAATGTCTTCCATGCCCTGCACCATGCCGCGCCGGGATGACAGATCACCCATCACATTGCCCATAAACTCTTCCGGCGTTTCCACTTCAATGGCCATTGCTGGCTCCAGCAGTACGGGTTTGGCGCGCCGCATGGCTTCCTTGAACGCCATCGAACCCGCCATACGAAAGGCGTTCTCGTTAGAGTCCACGTCATGGTAAGAACCAAACGTCAGCGTGACCTTCACATCTACCACCGGGTAACCCGCCAGCACACCAGTCGGCAAAGCCTCGCGAATCCCCTTGTCCACCGCCGGGATAAACTCACGTGGAATCACCCCGCCCTTGATGGCATCGACAAACTCGTAACCCTTGCCTTGCGGCTGCGGTTCCAGCTTGATCACGGCGTGACCGTACTGCCCGCGCCCGCCGGACTGTTTGACGAACTTGCCCTCAACGTCTTCTACCGCAGCGCGCACGGTTTCACGGTATGCCACCTGCGGCTTGCCCACCGTGGCTTCCACATGAAACTCCCGCTTCATCCGGTCAACCAGGATTTCCAGGTGCAACTCGCCCATCCCTTCGATGATGGTCTGGCCTGATTCTTCATCCGTATGCACCCGGAAAGACGGGTCTTCCTGCGCCAGCCGGTTGAGGGCGATGCCCATTTTTTCCTGGTCAGCCTTGGTCTTGGGCTCTACCGCCTGTGAAATCACGGGTTCCGGGAACACCATTTTTTCCAGGATGATGATCTTGTCCGGATCGCACAGCGTATCGCCTGTTGTGGCCTCTTTCAGGCCCACTGCGGCGGCAATATCCCCGGCGTAAACGTCTTTGATCTCCGCACGGTTATTGGCGTGCATCTGCAAAATCCGCCCCAGCCGTTCTTTCTTTTGCTTGGTCGGGTTGTACAAAGTATCGCCGGAATGCACGACGCCGGAGTACACGCGGAAAAACGTCAGTTGTCCCACAAACGGATCGGTCATGATCTTGAAGGCCAGCGCAGAAAACGGTTCTTCGTCGCTTGGGTGGCGCTCGATTTCCTGATCGTCTTCGCTGTGCCCCAGAATCGCCGGCACATCAATGGGCGACGGCAGATAGTCAATGACCGCGTCCAGCATGGCTTGCACGCCTTTGTTCTTGAAGGCGCTGCCACACAGCATGGGCACGATCTCGTTTGCCACCGTACGTTTACGCAGGGCGCGTTTGATTTCCTCTTCGGTCAGCGTTTCGCCGTTCAGGTACTTATCCAGCAGGCCCTCTTCTGCTTCGGCCGCCGCCTCTACCATCCGGTCATGCCATTCCTGGGCCGTTTCGCGCAGATCGGCCGGGATCTCACCATATTCAAAATGCACGCCCTGACTCACGTCATCCCAGATGATCGCTTTCATTTTCACGAGATCAATCACGCCCTGGAAATGATCTTCCGCGCCGACCGGAATCTGGATGGGCACGGCTACGCCTTTCAGGCGCTCACCAATCTGGCGCTGCACCCGGAAGAAGTCCGCACCCACGCGATCCATCTTGTTCACAAAGGCAATGCGCGGCACCTTGTACTTGTTGGCCTGGCGCCAGACGGTTTCGGACTGGGGCTGCACGCCACCGACCGAGTCATACACCATGCACGCGCCATCAAGCACGCGCATGGAGCGTTCCACCTCAATGGTGAAATCCACGTGCCCCGGGGTGTCGATGATGTTGATGCGGTGTTCCGGGTAATTGCCGGCCATGCCTTTCCAGAACGCCGTGGTCGCCGCAGAGGTAATGGTGATCCCGCGCTCTTGCTCTTGTTCCATCCAGTCCATGGTAGCGGCGCCATCATGGACTTCACCAATTTTGTGATTCACGCCGGTGTAGAACAGGATGCGCTCGGTGGTTGTGGTCTTACCGGCGTCGATATGTGCGCTGATGCCAATATTGCGATAGCGCTCGATGGGCGTTTTGCGGGACACGGGAACCTCTCACGTTAAAGAGTCTATTCAAAGTCTATTTACGGCGGTTTTGACCCAAACGCGGCCGCAAATCGACCTTGAACAGACTCTGAGCCTGAACTCACCGGCATGAGACTCGCTTGAAATAACGGCCAGCATGCCAGTGGCGGCAAAAGCATTGCAGCACCACGCTTTAACATAGCGGGTCGCAATCATTCCTGCCGGTTTGCCCACCGGACCTTTTGGCCTGGCATGGGCAAACTACAGAAACAGCCTTGCGTGCGGGTTTATGGCAATTGTATATACAACCCAAAACCCCTGAAATGCACGCCTTGCGCTTTGCCTGCCCTCACAGTAATCAGGGCGGCAGCAGCAGAAATCAACCACACTGCCAGCAGGGCAAACCCGACACGGAAAACAGCATGCGCCAGACCCTACACCTGCAACCCGGCCACTTCACCCTGCGCGATCTGCGCCAGCTCTGGCTTGCACCCCATACCCTGCAACTGGATGAATCCGCGTGGCCTGCCATGCAATCTTCTGCTGATGTGGTCGCCCGTATTTTCGGCAAAGGCCAGGCGGCCTACGGCATCAATACCGGCTTTGGCAAACTGGCGCACACGCGCATTCCGGATGAACAACTGGAAGAACTGCAGCGCAACCTGATCCTGTCGCACTCTGTGGGCGTGGGCGAAGCACTCAGCCCTGCCGTGGCACGCCTGGTGATGGCATTGAAAATTGGCAGTCTGGCCCGCGGGTTTTCCGGCGTGCGGCCACTGGTGGTAGAAACCTTGCTGGCGGTACTTAATGCCGGCATCGTGCCGCATATTCCGGCCAAGGGTTCCGTGGGGGCATCGGGCGATCTGGCGCCGCTGTCGCACATGACATTAACGTTGATGGGTGAAGGCGATGCATGGATCGATGGCACGCGCATCCCGGCCGCCCAGGCGCTGACTGACGCCGGCATTTCCCCGTTACGGCTGGCCGCCAAAGAAGGGCTGGCGCTCATTAACGGCACCCAGGTCTCGACTGCGCTGACACTGAATGGCCTGTTTCTGGCCGAACGCGTTTTTGCCGCCGCCACCCTGACTGGCGCACTCTGCATTGATGCCGCCCGTGGCAGTGACGCACCGTTCGACGCCCGCATTCACGCCGTACGCGGCCAGCCCGGCCAGATCAAACTGGCCAATATCTATCGTGAATTGCTGGTTGGCAGCGTTATTCGCCATTCGCACCTGGAAAATGACGAGCGCGTGCAAGACCCCTACAGCCTGCGTTGCCAACCGCAAGTGATGGGCGCGTGTCACGATTTGATCAACCAGGCTGCCCGCACACTATTGATTGAGGCCAACGCAGTCACTGATAACCCGCTGGTCTTTGCTGGCGAACACGGCGAACCCGATGCCGTTCTGTCTGGTGGCAATTTCCATGCCGAGCCAGTTGCGTTTGCGGCCGATACGCTGGCGCTGGCCATTTCTGAAATAGGCGCCCTGTCTGAACGCCGCATCGCCTTGCTGATTGATGCCTCGCTCTCGGGCCTGCCGCCGTTCCTCGTCAACGCGCCGGGGCTCAACTCCGGCTTCATGATCGCCCACGTAACTGCCGCAGCACTGGCATCGGAAAACAAAACCCTGGCACATCCGGCCAGCGTGGACAGTTTGCCGACCTCCGCCAACCAGGAAGACCACGTCAGCATGGCCACCTTTGCCGGCCGGCGCCTGCACGACATTGCCCAGAACACTGCAACCGTGGTCGGCATTGAACTGCTCGCTGCCGCGCAGGGGGTAGATTTTCACCGCCCGCTAGCCACCTCCCCACGTTTGCAACAAACGCACAACGCCCTGCGCGCCCGGGTGTCGTTCTATGACAAGGACCGCCTGTTTGCGCCGGACATCGATGCCGCAACCGAACTCGTCTTGAGCGGCAATCTGGCCATCGGCAACACTGACTTGCTCGATCCGTTGTTCGATTAAACCGCATCCAGCAACCAACAAAAAAGCCGGACACCCTTTGCAGGTGCCGGCTTTTTGTTTGCCCTGATTGCGCAAATCAGATGGTGCCGATTACAGGTGAACCATCAACTGATCAATCAACTCGCCCATGGTCATGCCTCGTTCAGCCGCACGCTGGCGCAGCAAGCGACGCGTTCGCTCATCCACCACCGCATTGAGCTGCACAGGCACTTGCACGCTGGCCACATCCGTCGACAACAAGGCACTTTGCATACGCAGGTGACGGCTACGGCGCTTGCGCTCCGCCGCCGTCATAGGCCGCGACCCTACGCACGGCCGACCCCGCCTCAACATCATAGAAAGACCCGGCAGCTCAGCGGTCATCGTATCGGCAGCTTGCTTCATGATCAGTCTCCTTATGTGACTTGCGAACAAAATTAGATGAGCAAATTATGTGACAAGTCACAAAATAAAGCAAGCTTTTTATGCAAAAAGCATCGAATAAAATCGTGTTTTTGTGACTGACGGGCAAGGCCACCAATTTGACGCCACGAAAATATTTTTTCCAACAAAAACAATGTGTTGTAAATTTGTGACCAATCAGCGTGCACAGCCGATATTTTGTGACCAAGGACAGAACCAGCACTCCGCCCGTTGTGTGACTTGCCACCAAACCCGAGCCGGAATTGCTATGTGACTAGTCGCCATTTACCCAGCCAGACCACAAGGCAGATATGTGACTAGCCACTGTTTTTCCGGACCATCCGCAGATAGCGGTGCACCCCGCAACCCCGCACCTGACGCAAGGTTGTAGCGCCTGCAACTTGCTGCTATTACAAGGTTCGGGTAGAGTTCGGGCTCTGTTGCGGGCGTCGTATAATGGTAATACCCTAGCTTCCCAAGCTAGAGCCGTGGGTTCGATTCCCATCGCCCGCTCCAGAAAAACCATAAAATTCAATGATTTGCACGCGAAATATCAAACAATTTCGCAAGCTAATCACCCCCAAGTCGCAGAAGCGGCTTTTTTTACGCCCGCTGTAACACTCCCCTCCCGCCCCACACACCACCGACTGGCGCCTGAGAGTGCAGAACGCCTGCCATACTGTGGGAGCACCTGCCATGCTCCATGCACATCGCGGTAAAAATCTGTCAGTTTGTGCGACTTTGTTTCCTTGCCGGAAACACTGTTTTAACGATTGAACGTGGAAGCTTTTAACGCACCGGTGTAAGATGCGAAGGTTTTTCTGGCCCCGGCGCCGGATACATAACCCGCCCTCTCCAATCAGTCCCAGCGACACGAATACAGCCTGACGCTGTCAGACGCTTCGGGTCACTGTCACTTCAAGATGGCGCGGTTTGCTCCCCCGCCCGGCAGAAAATAGAGGGTCAGCTGTAACAAGTGCCATCTGTGCAGCACCTGCCTTCACCGGCAAAAGACCCCTTGTTTTGCGATGAGACCGGCCGCAACGGCGTGGCGGTCTGCATTGGCAAGTTTTGGCCCACGAGGCCGGTTCCATCTTGAGAACAGGCACGATTCGCAAGAATACGTGCATCGACAGGAGCAGAAGAAATGTCCAAGCAACAAATCGGCGTTATCGGTATGGCGGTCATGGGCCGCAATCTGGCGCTGAACATCGAAAGCCGTGGTCATACGGTATCCATCTATAACCGCTCTTTCGACAAGACCGAAGAAGTGGTCGCGGAAAACCCGGGCAAGAAGCTGGTTCCGTACAAGACACTGGAAGATTTCGTTGCTTCGCTCGAAACTCCCCGCCGCATTTTGCTGATGGTGAAGGCCGGTACCGCTACCGACGCCACCATCGACCAACTCAAGCCGCTGCTGGCCAAGGGCGACATCATTATTGATGGCGGCAACACCCTGTACACCGACACTATCCGTCGTAACAAGGAGTTGTCGGACCTGGGCTTCAACTTCATCGGTACCGGCGTGTCCGGTGGTGAAGAAGGCGCACTGAAGGGCCCGTCCATCATGCCGGGCGGTCAGAAAGAAGCCTACCAACTGGTGGCCCCGATCCTGACGCAAATCGCTGCGAAGGCTCCTGATGGCGAACCGTGCGTGGCCTACATTGGCCCGGATGGCGCTGGTCACTATGTGAAGATGGTGCACAACGGTATCGAATACGGCGACATGCAGCTGATCGCTGAAGCCTATGACATCCTGAAGAACGTACTGGGCCTGAACAACGCCGAACTGGCCGACGTGTTTGCCGACTGGAACAAGGGCGAACTGGACAGCTTCCTGGTTGAAATCACTGCCAACATCTTCAAGAAGAAAGACGAAGAAACCGGCAAGGAACTGGTTGACGTGATCCTGGACCAGGCCGGTCAAAAGGGTACCGGCAAGTGGACTTCCAAGTCCGCGCTGGACCTGGGCGTGCCGCTGCCCCTGATCACCGAATCCGTGTTCGCACGTTTCATCTCCGCACTGAAGAAAGAACGCGTTCAGGCCGCCAAGGTACTGAAGGGCCCGGCTTCCAAGCCTGCCATCGCTGACAAGGCCGCTTTCATTGAAGCCGTGCGTCGCGCGCTGTACCTGTCCAAGATTGCCTCGTACGCTCAAGGCTTTGCCCAGATGCGCGCTCAATCGGACGAAAGCGGCTGGAACCTGCAATACGGCGAGATCGCCCAGATCTTCCGCGCTGGTTGCATCATCCGCTCGCGCTTCCTGCAGAACATCACCGACGCATACAAGACCAACCCTGGTCTGACCAACCTGCTGCTGGATCCGTACTTTGCTGGCGTGGCCAACGAGTACCAGGCTGCCCTGCGTGAAGTGGTATCTGCTGCCGTTCTGGCTGGTATCGCCGTGCCGACTTTCGGCTCTGCCATCAGCTACTTCGACAGCTACCGCGCTGAGCGTCTGCCGGCCAACCTGATCCAGGCACAGCGTGACTACTTTGGTGCTCATACTTTCGAGCGCACCGACAAGGAAGGCATCTTCCACGCTGAGTGGTTCTAAGCGTTCATTTGTTCTTGCCGTGACCTTCACGGCAGCAACGACAAAATCCGGTCATCGCAAGATGGCCGGATTTTTTTATGCCTGCTCTTTTTACAACCCTCTATCCCACAGCAGGATTATTGATTTCTCTCAATAACTCTCGGCGTGGTCTTATTAATCCGGCGCACATTTGCCACAAAACATTCCTACACCCGAAAACAGGAAAAGTCTTATAGAACAATATTTCTCATATTTATTTGCCCTACGAATTACACAAATAGCGCAAGAAAGGCTCTGAAATATTTTATTTATCAATAAAAACAATGAGATAGAAAAATTCAAAAATGCATGTATTTTCCACGCCATTGCGCAATGAAATTCTGATGACATCACCCCAAAAGCCAACTCAAAAATAGCATCGCCATTTTCTGAAATCGCATTGCAAGGCGGATTTTTTGCAGCAGAGCGCAGCTTATCTCTCGCGAAAAGATGGTTTGCACCACCACAACAGCACGATGAGATTGAGCATGAAAAAACGCATGATCAGCGCCATGCTGGCCAGCCTTGGCACGCTTGCCACCCTGACCACCCGCGCAGACGCCACCCTTTACGGCATTGCCCAGGGTTCTATCGACTACGGCCACAACGGTGGCAGCATTGGCAATCATCTGTACTACCAGGACATTGGTACTCGTGTTGGCTTCAAGGGTTCTGACAAACTGGACAATGGCAGCAAGGCCATCTGGAATGTCTATCAATATATGTCCACCTACGGTGGCACCTGGGGCGACAGAGAGGCGTGGATTGGCCTGACCGATGAGCGCTATGGCACTTTGCGCTCCGGCAAATCCAAGTCAACCTACTCGCAGGTCATGGATGAGTTTGACTTGTTCGAGTCCAACACCACGCTGGTCAGCAGTTTCAAAGACGGCACGTACTTGTCATTCCCGACCAACTCGGTGTTCTATACCTCTCCCGACCTGGGCCGCCTTGTCATCAAAGGCGACTATCAATTCAAGGATGGCGCGCAGCAGCAATATCACGGCTATGCGGTATCGGCCAAATACAGCCAGCAGATGTTCGCGCTGTACGGTATCTATCAGCGCTTTGGCAACGCAGGACGGGACTTGGGCGACCCGATCGAGGGCAACTGGTACTCGCCGGTCGCCGCCGGCGGCAAGAGCATGTCTTCATACATGCTGGGCGCACAGGTTTACCCGGTAAAAGACCTGATCCTGGGCGCCCTTTACCAGCACGCACAACAAGACCTGGCCAGCGCACCGGCCTTCAATCCCGGCGCCACCCGCATGAAGCGCGACAGCATGCTGTTGATGACCCAATACAGTACCGGCCGGTGGACACCCCGTGCAGGTTATGTGCGCCAGTTTGCCGGCAAGTTTGATCAAGGCCCCAAGCTGGCTGCCGCAGATCAACTGGAAATCGGCACGGACTACAACCTGACCAAACACTCGCTGGCTTATGTTGAGGCCGCGTGGATTCGTAACCGTGACCAGAATGGTTTTCAAAGCTCAGCCGGGGTAGATGGCTGGTCCGCAACAAAAACCGGAGACAGCAAAGTTATCAGCTTCGGTCTGATCGAATTGTTCTAGAATACGCAACCGTTGCCGTCAGCTTTTGCGCTGGCGGCAACAACGATGTCATCAGATACAGGCGTTCGCTTGCGCCCCACCCGCGCGCCAGCGAAACAACGAATCAAAAACGCCAACACGATTGGTCAGGAGTTGCACTTTATGAATCGCAAAATCATTGCAGCGGCACTTGCCGCAACACTCGGGCTGTCTGGCCTGACGGCACTGGCCGCGAACGTGCCGGCAGGCGTCAAACTGGCAGACAAACAGGAACTGGTACGGCACAACGGCACGGAGCCCGATTCGCTCGATCCGTCGCTGTATGAAACCAAGCCGGCCAACTACATCGACAGCGATCTGTTTGAGGGTCTGACCCGCAACGGCGCCGACGGCAGCATTCAGCCGGGCGTTGCAGAAAGCTGGAAGCAGACTGACCCGCGCACCTGGGTCTTCAAGCTGCGCAAAGATGCAAAGTTCTCTGATGGCAGCCCGATTACCGCCGATGATTTTGTGTACTCCTGGCAGCGTACCGTAGACCCGAAGACTGGCTCCAAGTACACCATCCTGCATGAGTTCATCCTGAACGCCAAAGACATCGTCAACGGCAAGAAACAGCCCAAAGAACTGGGCGTGAAGGCCGTCGACAAGTACACCCTGGAAGTCAAAACCACAGACGTAGTACCGTTCTTCCCCGGTCTGGCCGCCATGGGCAATATGGCACCACTGAAGAAAGATGCTGTCGAAAAGAACGGTAAAGACTGGGTCAAGCCGGGCAAGATGGTCTCTAACGGTGCTTATATGCTATCTGAATGGGTGCCGAACAACCGCGTTGTACTGGTCAAGAACCCCAACTACTGGAATGCCAAGACTGTTGTGATCACCAAGGTGACCTACAACCCGACTGAGAGTGACGACACTGCACTCAAGATGTACAAGTCTGGCGAAGTGGACTGGACGGATGAAATCCCGACCGGCATTTACGCCTCGCTCAAGTCCCAATTTGGCGCAGAACTGCGCAACACCCCGTGGCTGGGTGTGTACTACTTCAACCTGAACAACAAGCTGCCGGAATTCCAGGACAAGCGTGTGCGTCAGGCCCTGTCCATGGTGATCGACCGCGATATCCTGACCCAGAAAGTGACCGGCAACGGTGAAACTCCGGCCTACAGCCTGTTCGTGAAGGGCACCATCGCTGGTACCCCCACCACTTACGCCTGGGCCAAAGAGCCAATGGCGCAACGCGTGGCCGAAGCCAAAAAGCTGTTGTCTGACGCCGGTTACGGCCCAGGCAAGAAGCCGCTGAACCTGAAGATCACCTACAACACCAACGAAATGCACAAGAAGATTTCGCTCTTTTTGGCATCGGAATGGAAAACCAGGAATTCAAGGTGTTCGTGAAAACCCGTCATGACGGCGCCTACCAACTGGCCCGCAATGCCTGGATCGCCGACTACAACGACGCCACCACCTTCCTGGATCTGGTGCGTTGCGGTAGCGCCCAGAACGACACCTTCTATTGCAGCAAGACGGTGGACGGCCTGATTG
>JASLES010000328.1 GCA_030151005.1 Silvimonas sp. | reverse complement strand
GCGACCAACGCTGGTCCATGGAACGCGGGCCATTCCGGCCCAGCCGGTTTGAGCGCTTGCCACAAAGCGACTGGACGGTGCTGGTTCAGAACGTCAATCATCATGTACCCCACATTGCCGACCTGTTGTACGAGTTCAATTTCCTGCCCTACACGCGCCTTGATGATCTGATGATCTCTTATGCGCCACCTGGCGGCACGGTTGGCCCGCATTACGACTCTTACGATGTCTTTTTGTTGCAGGTAGGCGGTAAAAAACGCTGGCAGATCTCCAGCGACGACGCCGGCAACTTTGTCGAGGATGCGCCAATCCGCGTGTTGCGTGATTTCAATCCGGAACAAGAGTGGATTCTGGATCACGGCGACATGCTCTACCTGCCGCCCAAATATGCCCACTATGGCGTAGCGCTAGAACCGGGCATGACGTACTCGATTGGTTTCAGGGCACCGACAGAACAAGAGATCGTCGGCAAGTTTCTGGAATACCTGCAGGATGAGCTGCGCCTGACCGGCATTTACGGTGACCCCGAACGCACACCAACGGACCGCCCGGGGGAGATTGACCTCGCGTTTGTGCGCAAAATTGAACACATGCTCACGCAACTGACATGGACCGAAGGAGACGTGCGCAAGTTTATTGGCCGTTATTTCACCGAGCCCAAAGCGCATGTGTTCTACAACCCACCCGAAGAGCCACAGGATTTTGACGAATTTGCAGAACAAGTGGCCCAACACGGCGTCTACCTCGATCTGAAATCGCAAATGTTGTACGAGGGCGAACAGGTCTTCATCAATGGCGAAGAACTGGAAATCAGCCCTGCCGCCTTGCCGGCCCTGCGCAAGCTGGCAGACGCCCGCCGTTTGCCGGCAGCCAGCTATGATGATGACATTCTGGAAGCCCTCTATACCTGCTACGACTACGGGTACCTGCATGCCGGCAAAATTTGATACGTACAAAGATTATCGGGAGCAAACGCTCCTGCTGCTGCAAAGTGCGCGGGGAAGCCTGATTTTGTTTGAGCACGACTTCAGTGCATGCGGCCTGAATGACCGCGCCGTGACGCAAGCCATGGCAGATTTGCTGGCTCGCAACCCGGCAGCACAGATCCGCCTGCTGGCCCGTTCGGGTGATTTCATCGCCACGCAATGCCCGTTGCTGTTGCAATTGGCCAATTTACAAAACCAGAAATTGATCATGCATTTGGCAAATCCGGATATGCCAACGGCGTTGATGCCATTTATTCTGGCTGATATGCAACGATTTGTAAGACGATGTCACTTTGATTGGGCCAAAGGCGAGACAGACGATGACCGGCAAGAAGCAACGCGCCTTCGTCAAGCCTTTGATCTTGCTTGGGAATGTTCTATACCGTCATCAGATTGGCGCAGGCTTGATTTATAAGGATTTGACGATTGTTGTAAAAATCTCTACGTGCCGCAGTTTGGTGCGCCAGGGACGCTACCCTTTTATTCAAATCGTGCTAGAATTCCGCCCGTCGGTCGTCAGTGATGTAACTGGTTTCCAAATAGCCATCGATCAACGGTCGATAGCCAAACAACTGCTGTATTGAAATTTACTTGTCCAACCCATTCTGCTAAAGGTAAGAAGAATGAAACAGTCTCTGCTCGTTGCTGCCCTGCTGGCCCTGGCCCTCACCGCTTGCGGCAAGAAAGATGAAGCCCCTGCTGCTGACGCTTCCGCTCCGGCTGCTGAAGCTTCCGCTCCGGCCGCTTCCGACGCTGCTGCCGCTCCGGCTTCCGACGCTGCTGCCGCTTCTGACGCTGCTGCTGCTCCGGCTGCTTCCGATGCTGCTGCTTCGGACGCTTCCGCTGCCAAGTAATTCTTGGTGCGCAAGCAAAAAAGCCGACCGCAAGGTCGGCTTTTTGTTTTTCTGACGCCCCAAAAGCGTCAGTTCCAGCCTGACGTGACCACACCGTCATCCACCTGGTTGCTTCGGCAAAAACCGGCAGCCGGGATATTGTTTCTGCCAGATATTGCATGACCACACATCTCATCATTCCCCGCTGGATCATCCCGATCGAGCCGCAAGCCACGGTGCTGACAGAGCACGCTCTGGTGCTTGAAGACCAGAAGATCAAAGCTGTCTTGCCCACCTCCCAGGCATTGCAGCAATACCCGGATGCAGAACGCCGCCATTTGCCGCAACACGCTTTGTTGCCTGGCCTGATCAATCTGCACGCCCATTCCGCCATGACGTTGCTGCGCGGTTACGCGGACGATCTGGCACTAATGACCTGGCTCAACGACCATATCTGGCCAGCCGAAGGCAAGTTTGTCTCTGATGAATTTGTGTTCGATGGCACGCAACTGGCCATTGCCGAAATGATTGCTGGCGGCACCACCTGCGCCAATGACATGTATTTTCATCACGGCGCAGTGGCCCGGGCCGCATTGGGTAGCGAGTTCCGCATGATGGTCGGCTGCTCCATTCTGGAGTTCCCCACGCCCTATGCCAGCAACGCCGATGAGTACACCCGCAAGGCCATCGCCTGCATGGATGAATACAAGGGCGAGTCTCTGGTGGGCTTTACCCTCGCCCCGCACGCGCCCTATACGGTGAGCGATGCCACGTTCAGCAATATCGTCATGCTGGCGGATCAGCTCAATGTAGGCATCCATTGCCATATTCATGAATCGCAGGACGAAATCGCTACCAGCCTCAAGGATTACGGCGTACGCCCACTGGCGCGGCTGGCACGCCTGGGTTTGCTGAGCAACCAGCTGATCGCCGCACATATGGTGCATACCACCACTGAGGAGATCGCCCTGCTGGCCAGACACGGGGTCAATATCTCGCACAACCCGGCGTCTAATCTGAAACTGGCGTCTGGCCTGGCGCGGATTGCCGATCAGGTGGCCGGCGGCGTCAACGTGGGTATCGGTACGGATGGCGCAGCCAGCAACAACAAGCTGGATATGTTTGCCGAGATGCGCCTGGCTGCATTGCTGGCCAAAGGCCAGAGCGGCAATCCAGAAGCGCTGCCCGCATGGCAAGCGCTGGAAATGGCCACGCTCAATGGCGCCAGGGCGCTGGGCTGGCAGGATCGCATTGGCAGTCTGGTTGCCGGCAAAACCGCCGACATGATTGCCGTAGACCTCTCTCAGGTTGGTACACAGCCGTGCTACGATCCGGTATCCCATCTGGTTTACGCCGCAGACCGCAATCAGGTCAGCCATGTCTGGATTGCCGGTCGAGAAGTCTATACCCAAGGCCACCACACCAGTCTTGATCATCAGGAAGTGCTGACCCGCGCCCGTCGCTGGCAAGCACGCATGCAAGGATAAACAGCATGACCGAACAGCCAGAAAACGCCGCAGAAAACACCGCACACGTGCTCAACGCCGACGCCACAGAAATCGCCAAATTTGCCGCGCTGGCCCACAAGTGGTGGGACAAGACGAGCGAATTCAAACCCCTGCATGACATCAACCCGCTGCGGCTGGGCTTCATTGATGAATACGCCGGGCTGACCGGCAAGAAAGTGCTGGATGTCGGTTGCGGTGGCGGCATTCTGGCGGAAGGCATGGCCGCCAGCGGCGCACAGGTCACCGGCATTGATCTGGCCGATAAATCACTCAAGATCGCCAAACTGCATTTGCATGAATCTGGCCTGTCGGTGGAATACCGCAAGGTGCCGGTAGAAGATCTGGCCGCAGAAGCGCCCGCCTCGTTCGACGTGGTGACCTGCATGGAAATGCTGGAGCACGTGCCCTCGCCCGCCAGCGTGATTGAAGCCTGCGCCCGCCTGTGCAAGCCAGGTGGCTGGGTGTTCTTTTCCACCCTCAATCGCAATGCCAAGAGCTATGCCCTGGCGGTGCTGGGTGCGGAATACATCATGGGCATGCTGCCACGTGGCACGCACGATTACGCGCGCTTTATCAAGCCGTCTGAACTGGGCCGCATGACGCGCACCAGCGGCCTCGAGACGGTGACGCTGACCGGCATGACCTACAACCCGCTCAGCAAGGTGTACAAGCTGGGTGCGGATACCGACGTGAATTACATGGTGGCTTGCCGCAAACCGGTGTAACCACTCCCTCACAACCGACCCAACGCAAAACCAACCATGACCGACACCGCACGCGCCGTTCTGTTTGACCTGGACGGTACTCTGGCCGACACCGCACTGGACCTGGGCGCTGCGCTCAACCTGTTGCTGGCTGAAGAAGGCCTGCCGCCCCAACCGTATCAAGCCATCCGCCCCGTTGCATCTCACGGCGCGCGCGGGTTGATTGGTCTGGGCTTTGGCGTTACGCCGCAGCAGCAAGACCGGTTCATTGCGCTGCGTGACCGCTTTCTGGCGCACTACGCCTTGCATCTGGCCGATAGCACAGTGCTGTTTGAAGGCGTCTCACCGCTGATTGAGGCCATTGTCAGCCGTGGCTGGCGTTGGGGTATCGTCACGAACAAACCGGCGCGTTTTACCGACCCGCTGGTGGCGCGATTGCCGCTGCCCTTTGCCCCCGGCGTCGTGGTCTCTGGCGATACCGTGGGCGCGCCCAAGCCGGACCCGAAACCGATGTATCACGCCGCCGAAATGCTGGGGGTCGATCCGGTCAATTGCATTTACGTAGGCGATGCCGAGCGAGATATCGAAGCGGGTCGCCGCGTCGGCATGACCACCGTACTGGCCAGCTATGGTTACATTGCAGACTCTGACCAGCCCGATGCCTGGGGCGCCGACCTCGCGATCAGTCACCCTCTGGATTTGCTGGCTCACTTGCCGCTGTAACACGGTAGTCGTCCAGCAAAAAGCCCGGATTCATGTCCGGGCTTTTTGCTGTACTTTTGCGGCCAAAATACACCAGACCGCACTCAAGCGTTTACATCCACCACATACCGCCCTTGATGTCGGCCGGCAAGCACAGTCGCTGCCGCTGCTGCGCAATCCGCCAATCCAATCCGCGTGGTCACCGCAGAGAGCGTGGCGGCATCCAGATCAGCGGCCAGGCGCGCCCATGCCGCCAATCGCCTGGCCTTGGGCGCCATCACACTATCAATGCCGCACAAGGTGACACCACGCAAAATAAAAGGGGCCACCGACGCCGGGAAATCCATCCCCTGCGCCAGACCGCATGCTGCAACCACACCGCCATAGCGGACCTGCGCACACGCGTTAGCCAGCGTGTGGCTGCCAGCAGAATCAACCACCGCAGCCCAGGTTTCTTTTTGCAGCGGCTTGCCGGCTGCGGCAAAGGCCTGGCGATCCAGCACAGCAGTTGCCCCCAGTTGCTTGAGGTAATCCGCGGCTTCTGGTTTGCCGGTCAAAGCGGTCACTTGATAACCCGCCCGCGCCAATAAGGACACCGCAAACGAACCCACGCCCCCGGTCGCCCCGGTGACCAGCACCGGGCCATCTGCCGGCGCAACACCATGTTGCTCCAGGGCTTGCACACACAAAGCCGCCGTATAACCTGCGGTACCAATCGCCATGGCTTGTTCCGGCGTAAATGCGGCCGGGAGCGGGATCAACCAGTCACCACTGAGCCTGGCCTTCTGGGCAAGACAACCCCAATGCTTCTCACCCACCCCCCAACCATTGAGCACCACCTTGTCACCCGGCTGGTAATCAGGATGAGATGACGCAGTCACCACGCCTGCACCATCCACCCCCGGTACCATGGGCCACTGCCGCACAATCGGGCTGGCATTGGCAATGGCCAGCGCATCTTTGTAATTGAGCGTAGAAAACGCCACATCGATATCGACATCGCCCGGTGGCAAAGCAGATGCCTCCAGCCCGGTCACCTGCGCGGAAAAAACGTCTGCCTCTTTGCTCAACAATAGCGCTTTAAACATGCATCCTCCGGTTTTGCCGTATTGGCCCATGCGCGTGCCTGCAGCACAGTAAGCCCACTGCCACGCGCAGCACGGCAAAGAGTTTGCGCGCCGGCCCCGATTAGCTCAATGTCATTTATGCGCCTTACCTGATCGCCCGAACACTCAAATCAGTCATCACCCGCACAACCCAACCTGACCTCTCATCATGAACCTCTATTTGCGTCTGCTCTGGCTGATGCTGTTTGGCCGCCGCCGCAGCGCCTGCCCCACCCTTGGCCCCTGCCGCACCCCCTACCAGGTCTACCCCAACGATCTGGATATCTTCCGGCACGTGAACAATGGCCGCTATTTCACCCTGCTGGACCTGGCCCGGGTCGACCTGATGCAGCGTTCCGGCCTTGCGGCCAAAGTCGCCGCCGCTGGCTGGTTCCCCGTGGTATCAATGGAAACCATGCACTTCAGAAAGGCGCTCAAACTCTGGCAGCGCTTTGAGGTACAAACCGTAGTCCTGGGTTGGGATGAAAAATCCTTCTTTCTGGAGCACCGCATTGAACGCAAAGGGGAAACCATCGGCATCGCCTATATCCGCGCCCGTTTCCTGCGCAAAACCGGTGGCTCTGTCACCAGTCAGGAACTGATGGCTCTTGGCGGCATCACCCACGCAAGCCCACCCCTGCCAGACTGGCTGACCCACTGGGGCAACTCACTTACCGAAGTGGAATAACGACAAGAACTGACCAGAACGCCCGTTCCAGGTTATACTGGCAGTTCTTCATCCGGGGCCGCCATGGTTTCGACGGGGGTTACAAAGCGGACGAGGGCATGCCGGGATCTCAGTCGCCCGTAAAACACTGAACCAAGTTAGTTGCAAACGACGAAACTTACGCCCTAGCTGCTTAACCAGTTAGGCTCTGCGCTACTTCTCCCTTCGGGTAGACCGGGCAACCGGTAGCAGAGTCATATAGAAGGGATCGCACTGCATCGGGTCACTTGATGCAGTGTCAAACTAAGGTGACTCGCCCGAAACAAGCCTGCCGGTCGGCTCGTCTAGGGTTAAATCCAGTTGGCCAGGCTAAGCATGTAGAACTCTTCGTAGAGGACTTTCGGACGTGGGTTCGACTCCCACCGGCTCCACCAGTTCATCCGGTCATGAAGTTTCATGACCAATAGAAAACCCCGTAAAAGCATAGCTTTGCGGGGTTTTTTGTTGCCGCCGTCCGTCAAGAAGTGCCAAGAGGCATCATGACAGGTCATCCTCAAAGGGGTAGCTTTAGGGGTACGGGAACGGTTTTTGAGCCGTTCATATGAAGCGTACCCCTACGGTGATCAGCAGTGCCCCGCCAGACCAAACCCCTAACCGACACTGAATGCAAACAGGCAAAGCCTGGAGAGAAAGACCGCAAGCTTTTTGACGGTGGCGGTCTCTATCTTCTGGTCAAGGCTGGTGGCTCTCGCCTCTGGCGCCTGAAATACATGCGCCCAAATGGGAAGGAGGGCCTGTTGTCGTTGGGCTCGTATCCAGAGACCACCCTTGCTGCCGCAAGATCAAAGCGCGCTGAGGCGAAATCTTTACTTGCACAAGGTCATGACCCACAGGAAGACCGAGCACGTGCCAAAGAAGCAGCAGCAATCGCGGCCACCAACTCGTTTGAGGCGGTAGCTCGCATCTGGTTTGAGAAGTTCATGGGCGGCAAATCGGAAAGCCACCGCGAACGCACTTTAAACAGACTGGAAACAGACATCTTTCCATGGCTAGGTAAACGCCCGGTTGGGGATATTCGTGCCCAAGAGATTCTGGCCTGTCTGCATCGCATCGAGGCTCGTGGGGCGATTGAAACGGCCCACCGTGTGCGCTGGTCGTGCTCCAAGGTATTTCGCTTTGCCATCGCGTGCGGCATTGCTGAATCTGATCCTGCGGACTTGCTGAAAGAAGCCCTCACTCGCCCCGATCCGAAGTCATTTGCAACCATTACCGACCCCGCGAAGGTTGGTGAACTATTAAACGCAATCGATGGGCTTGAAGCCTCCTTGATCGTTCGTTGCGCAGCAAGGCTCGCTGCACTTGTCTTCGTGCGGCCTGGCGAACTGCGGCAGGCGGAATGGTCAGAGATCAATCTGGAAAAAGCGGAATGGCGTATCCCCGCTCATAAGATGAAAAGCCGTGCGGTCCATATCGTGCCGCTTTCTCGGCAAGCTATCTCCATCCTGGAAGAGCTTCGCCCTCTTACCGGCAACGGCAGTGGCCGCTACGTCTTTCCAGGTGAACGCACCCGCGAACGACCAATGAGTGAAAACACCGTAAATGCCGCATTGCGTCGCTTGGGCTACAGCAAGGA